>JABIRQ010000411.1 GCA_018699755.1 Rhodospirillaceae bacterium
TCAGTAGTTCGTCATCCCAGCCGCGACTTTCGTCCAAATCTTTGATTTGGCGCCGAAAGTCAGCGAGCCGGGATCCAGCTTCGCACAGTATGCCGCTCGCTCTGGATTCCGGCTCGTAAGGCTCACTCCCGGAAATCCTGCTGATGTCCGGGCTCGCCTAACGGCCGGAATGACGAAACTGCGTTAATGAGTACAGAACCTAGCGGAGCCCTCAGGCCCCGCCGAGATTCCGGAAGTAGCGAACCTCCATCTCGCGCAGCACGTCCACGGGTTCGTCGTCGTAACTCTCATGCGCGAAATCGCCGTCTCCGCTCTCGACGCTGATCGCCCAGCGGCCCTTTTCCGGATTGAACACGCAGTCCGGGAAGTTCATGTGGTGGTGCCAAGGCACCTTCCGCGCGTCGAACGCGACGACTTGGTCGAGCAGCGCGGACTCGATCGCCTCACCCGCGCCGCCGGCCTGGCTCTTGCCTTCGTCCAGGATGTCGTCGCCGTGCAACATCTTGACGAACTGTTTGTCGACCTCGGGAAAATCCTCCGAACGGGCGATATAGGTCGCACCGGCGGTCGAATCCTCCACGATGATGGCATAGGCGCCGGCATAGGGATTGAACCGGCAACCCGGCGACAGGACATGGGAATGCCAGGTCTTGCCGGCCGCCTTCAGCCCCGCGCCCAGGTTGTAACAGTCCTCGAGGGGGGTCTCGATATAGTCGTAGTCCAGATGTTTCATGGCGTTCTCCTCACGCGTGTGGCGACCGAACCCGGGACTTGATCCAGGTCATACCCGGCATGCGCCCTCCATGTTATCGAATCACGACAGTTTCGTTTCCTATGTCCGCAGGCTGGCATGCTCACCTATCAAGATTGCGTCGCCTTGTGCGATCTGACCGAGGCGGAAATCCGTGCCATCGCCGAGCATGAGCACGTGCCCTACATCGTCGCCGCCGAGATCGGCAATTACCTGGTCCATAACGCCGACGGCACTCCGATGATCCGGCGGATGATCCTGGACGATCTCAACACCGCCCGCTCGCGCGGCGACGCGCGTCGGGAGGTCGAGCTCAAGCTGGTCCTCAAGCATTTCATCGAGACCCATCCGGCGAATCGGCCGGCCTGATCCCGGCTGCCGCCAGCGCCTGCGCCGCTTTTTCGGCGCATTCGGTCGGGGTGCGGCCGGCATCGATCCTGGCCCATGCGATATCCCCTGCGATATCCCCGGTGTCCAGCGCGCTTTGCGCGTCGAGCACGGCGGGGGTGGCGTCCGAGGCGTCGCCGGATCGGGTTTCGATCCGCGCGGCGGCGACGTCCTGCGGCGCGTCGAGCCATAGGCCGGCGAAGGGTACCTTCGCGCGCGCCGCGACCGTGGCCAGGGCGGCGCGCTCTCCCGGATCGGCGAAGACCGCATCGGCCACCACCGTGCGCCCGGCGGCGAGGGCGATGCCCGCCAGTTCGGTCAAGCGCGCGTAGACGTGTGCTGTCACGTCGGGCCGATAGGCCTTGGGCGGCAAGCGCGTTTCCGGCGTTGCGCCGCACAGGCGCTTGCGAATCTCGTCGCTACGCAGATGGAGCGCGCCGGGCAGGGCACCGTAGCGGGGCGCGAGAATCCGCGCCAGGGTCGTCTTGCCGGTGCCCGAAAGGCCGCCCACCGCGATCAGGGCGGCGGGTTGGGCTTTCAGGCTGCGGCGCGCCAGGGCCAGATAGGCGCCGGCTTCCGAGGCCAGGCGCGCGACCTCGTTCGGCTCCGCCTGACGGGTCGCCGCGAGGGCGGAGACGTGGCAGCGAACGGCGGCCCTGACCGAGAGGAAGAGGGGCAGGGCCGCCAGCCCATAGTGATCTTCGGTCATCGCGAGGTAGCGGCCGAGCACGAGGTTGGCCAGGGAGCGCAACCCGCGATGCTCCAGGTCCATCACCAGGAAGGCCAAGTCGTAGAGCGTGTCGATGCTGCCGATGCGCTCGCTGAACTCGATTGCGTCGAACAGGGTCGGGCGCCCGTCGAGCAGGCACAGGTTGGCGAGATGCAGATCGCCGTGACAGCGCCGCACCCGGCCCCCCGCACGCCGCGCCTCCAGCAGGGGCGCGAGGCGTTGTTCCGGGACAAGGTCCTAGAGAAGCGGCAGCAGCTCGGGTCCCAGGCCGAGGCCTACCTAGACCAGGTGCGCGCTATGCGGGAAATCGCCGCGCGGCTGGAGGAGCA
>JABIRQ010000269.1 GCA_018699755.1 Rhodospirillaceae bacterium
GCCGCATTCGCGAAGATGCCGATCAGGGCCACACCGGCCAGGGTGCCCAGCACCAGGGGCGGCGCAATCGCGGCAATGCCCGTGATCACCGCGGCGAAGAGCCCGAAGAGGCAATAGAACGCCCCCGCCATGACCGCCGACCAGTAGCGCTGCCGGGGGTCGGGATAGGAGTCCTGATTGGAACACATCGCGGCGGTGATCGCTGCCAGGCAGGTCGCCGGCGCGCCGAACGGCGCCGTCAGGACGCTGGCGCCGCCGACCCCGGTCAGGAGCGGCCCCGGCGGCGGGGAATAGCCGAAGCTGCGGAGGATGGCGATGCCCGGGATGTTCTGGGTGGCCATGGTCACGATAAAGAGCGGCAGGCCGATGCCGAGCAGCGCCGCCACCGAAAATTCCGGCGCGATCGGGACCGGGCGGATCAGGGCGCTGTCCGGCAAGGGCAGGTGAAAATCGGTGGAAAAACCGATGACCAACGCTGCGGCGACAACTGCGGCGGGCACGGCGAACAGACGGTTGAACCGGCCCACGACGAACCATGTCAGCACGATCGGCAGGGCCGTATAGGGCGTCTCGGCCATGGCCCGGAACGGGGCGACGCAGAGCGAAATCAGCACGCCGGCCAGCATCGCCTGGGCCAGGGGCGCGGGGATGCGGGTGGCGAGCCGCCCCAGCGGACGCCACAGCCCGGCGACCATCGTCAACCCGCCTGCGATGAGAAAACCCGCCACCGCGCCCGCGAACCCGCCTTCGACCGGCGCGGTGACCGCCAGCAAGGCGACACCCGGCGTCGACCAGGCCACGCTGATCGGCTGCTTTTTCCAGAGGCTGAGGCCGATCCCCGCGAGGCCCATGGCCAAGGTCGCCGCCATCAGTCCCGACGCGGCCTGACCGTCGCTCGCGCCGACGCTGATCAAGCCCTGCAGCACAATGGGAAAGGAACTGAAGAAGCCCACGATCGCGACGACGAGCCCGGTCGAAACGGTCTGGGCGGGCGGGCGGAACTGGCTCACAGGAAGCTCTCGATACCGGTAAACGACCCCGACGCTATGCGCCGCGTACGTCGCGGGTCAAGACAAGCGCGGCGACGGCCAGCAGGCTGTTGAAAACGGAGCGTTGTGCCAACCATCCTTCGAGACGCTCGCTTGCGCGAGCTCCTCAGGATGAGGAAATACAATACCCAAGCCTCACCCTGAGGAGGCCCCCTTCGAGACGCGTGCTTGCGCGCGCTCCACAGGACAAGGGGCCGTCTCGAAGGGTCTATTTGCCTTCTTCAACACCCTGCTAGACCTTCTCCACGAAACTGTCGATGACCTTCTTGGTCCCGGCCTTCTCGAAGTCGATTTCCAGGCGGGTGCCCTCGACCGTCTTGATACGGCCGTAACCGAATTTCTGGTGGAAGATGCGCATGCCGGGCTTGAACCGCGCGCCAGCCTCGGCGCTGGTCTCGACCTCCCGGACCTGGCCCTCGATGAAGGGCGCGGCGGTCCTGCGCGGGCCCGATGCGGAACGGGGCCGCCAGGCGCCGAGCCGCGGCCCGGCGGCATAGGGCGCGATGCCTTCTTCCGACACCCCGCCTTGCCGGCCGCCGGTCCCGGTCGCGCCGTAGATGCCGGGCGCGCTTTCGCGCTCGACATGATCGGCGGGCAGTTCGTCGACGAAGCGCGAGGGGATCGAACTTTGCCAGAGATTGTGGATCCGCCGGTTGGCGACGAAGGAGACCACGGCCCTCTTCTTGGCCCGGGTCAGGCCGACATAGGCCAGGCGGCGCTCCTCCTCCAGGGCCGAAAGGCCGCCCTCGTCCAGGGCGCGCTGATGTGGGAACAGCCCCTCCTCCCAGCCGGGCAGGAAGACGGTCTCAAATTCCAACCCCTTGGCGCCGTGCATGGTCATGACATTGACCATCGGCCCGTCGCTGCCCTCGGTCCCCTCCATCACCAGGCTGACATGTTCGAGGAACCCGGCCAGGTTCTCGAACTCCGCCATCGCGTTGACCAGCTCCTTGAGGTTTTCGAGCCGGCCCGGCGCGTCGGGCGATTTGTCGTTCTGCCACATCTCGGTATAGCCGGACTCGTCCAGCATGGTGGCCGTCAGCTCGTCATGGGGCATGGAATCGACCAGCCCGCGCCAGCGGTCGAAATCCTCCAGCAATCCCGTGAGCGCGCGGCGCGCGGCGGGGCGCAGCTCGTCCGTTTCGATCAGCCGGCGCGCCGCCTCGGTCAGGGGAATTCCCTGGCCGCGCGCCAGATGGTGGATCGCGCGCAGGGTCGTGTCGCCCAGGCCCCGGCGCGGCTTGTTGGCGATCCGCTCGAAGGCCAGGTCGTCGGCCGGCTGGGCGATCACCCGCAGATAGGCCATGGCGTCGCGGATCTCCAGCCGCTCGTAGAAGCGCGGCCCGCCGATCACCCGGTACGGAATCCCCAAGGTGATGAACCGCTCCTCGAACTCGCGGGTCTGGAAGCCGGCGCGCACCAGGATGGCGATCTCGTCGAGTGCGGTGCCGGCGCGCTGCAGGGCCTCGATCTCCTCGGCCACGAAGCGCGCTTCCTCCTCGCCGTCCCACAGCCCGCGCAGGGTGATCGGGTCCCCCGCCTCGCCCGCCGTCCACAGGGTCTTGCCCAGGCGTCCGTCGTTATGGGCGATCAGGCCCGAGGCGGCCGAGAGGATGGCCTGGGTCGAGCGGTAGTTCTGCTCCAGCCGGATGACCTTGGCGCCGGGAAAGTCCTTCTCGAAGCGCAGGATGTTGCCGACCTCGGCCCCGCGCCAGGAATAGATCGACTGGTCGTCGTCGCCCACGCAGCAGATGTTGTGGGTGCCCTGAGCCAGCAGGCGCAGCCAGAGATACTGGCAGACATTGGTGTCCTGATATTCGTCGACCAGGATATAGCGGAAGCGGCGCTGGTAGTCGGTCAGGACGTCCGGGTTCTCGGTGAACAGGGTGATGCAATGCATCAGCAGGTCGCCGAAATCGCAGGCGTTCAGGGTCTTCAGCCGGTCCTGATAGGCGGCGTAGAGCTCGATCCCCTTGCCGTCGGCGAATTCGGGCGCGTCGGCGCCCGGCACCTTGTCGGGCCGCAAGCCGCGATCCTTCCAGCGCTGGATCGTGCCCATCATGACCCGGGCGGGCCAGCGCTTCTCGTCGATATCGGCGGCCTGCATGACCTGCTTCAACAGGCGCACCTGGTCGTCGGCGTCGAGAATCGTGAAGTTGGACTTGAGGCCGAGCAGTTCGGCATGGCGGCGCAGGATTCTGACGCAAAGGGCATGGAAGGTGCCGAGCCAAAGGCCCTCGACCGCCTCGCCCAGCAAAGCCGCCAGGCGCTCGC
>JABIRQ010000052.1 GCA_018699755.1 Rhodospirillaceae bacterium
CCAGTTCCCGCGCCGTCGCCAGCAGGTCGCGGAACTTCACGGTCTGATTGCACAGCACGCAAGGGATCGGCGTCTCGCCCCGCACATAGCTGTCGGCGAAGCGGTCGATGACGTCTTCCCGAAAGCGCGATTCGTAGTCCAGCACATAGTGAGGAACGCCGATCCGGTCGGCCACGCGGCGCGCGTCATGGATATCCTGGCCCGCACAACAGGTCTTGGCCCGCGCCACCGCCGCGCCGTGGTCGTAGAGTTGGAGGGTGATGCCCACGACGTCATAGCCCTGCTCGGCCAGCAAGGCGGCCGCGGCCGAACTGTCGACGCCGCCGGACATGGCGACGACGACGCGGGTCTCGCCCGGCGCCTTTCCTGCGACAAGGGGCCCGGCGACAAGAGGCATGGTCTCGTTCATCACGGCGGTGAATATAGGTGGCGCGGACGGTTCCGGAAACCGACGCGGCTCAGGCCGTGTCCAACCCCATCTGCCAGAAGGCCGCTTCCAGGCGGCAGGCCTCGCGAAAGGTTGTCACCAGTGACTCCCAGCGCGCGCCATCGATCTCTTGCGCGGCAAGGCCCGTGCGCCGCAGGAGGATGCGATCGAGCTGTTCCGCCTCGGCGCGCGCGACCTCGGCGTAGTCCTCGCCCGCATACATTTCAATCCAGGCCCGATAGGGATTGTCCCCGAGCGCGCCCGCCTTCTCCCGGGCGATGCGCCGGCCGATCTCGGCATAGCCCAGGATACAGGGCGCCAGCGCCACATGAAGATCCAGAAGATCGCCGGCCAACCCGCGCTCCAGCACATAGCGGGTATAGGCCATGGTTTCCGCCGCCTCGGGCAAAGCTGCCATCTCCGCCTCGTCCATGCCCCAGCCCGCACAGAATTCGATATGCAGGCCGATCTCGACATCCAGGATGGCCTTCATTCCCTCGGCGGCCTGGCGGATATCTTCCAAGGTCTCGCCCTTGTAGGCGGCCAAGGCGTAGGCGCGAGCGAAATGGATCAGGAAGAGATAGTCCTGGCCGAGATAGCGGCGAAAGCAGGCCTTGGGCAGATCGCCCGCAGCCAGGCGGGCGACGAACGGGTGCTTGGCATAGGCGACCCACTCGTCGGCCGCCGCCGCACGCAGGCGCGAGAACAACCCGTCAGACGGCGCGAGATCGTCTTGTGGCGTCATGGACGGCGTCATGGTTTGGGTATCGAAGAGCCGGTGGGCTCACTATAAGCCTCGGCTCAATCGAACATCATGTTGCGGATTTCACGCGGCAGACGGACGACCAAGCCATCCATCTCCTCCGACACCTCGATCTGGCAACCGAGGCGCGAAGTGCGGGTCAGGCCCATGGCCAGGTCGAGCATGTCCTGCTCGTCCTCGTCGGCCGGCGGCAGGCGTGCGAACCAGTCGTCGTCCACGACCAGATGGCAGGTGGAACAGGCCGCGACACCCTCACAGGCGCCTTCGATATCCAGGCCATGCTCGCGCCCGACGGTCATCAGGTTTTCGCCGATCTTGACTACGACCTCATGGCGCGTTCCCGCCGCATCGACAAATACGATGGTCGGCATATCCTCCCCTTCCGGTCACGAGACCCGCGACCGCTCAATTCAAAATCAGATGTGAAAGGACTCGCCGCAGCCGCAACGGCCCTTTTCGAGCGGATTGCTGAAGACGAACCCGGAATGGAAAGTGTCTTCGCGGTAGTCGACCTCGGTGCCAAGCACGAACATGATCGCCATCGGATCGACGAAGATACGAACCCCCTCCGTCTCGACCGCCTCATCCCCGGCCGGAGCCTCTTCCGCATAGTCGATGCGGTAGGACAGGCCCGAGCAACCGCGCGTGTCCACGCTCAGCCGCAATCCCGCCGGCTGCGGATCGCGCCGGGCCAGCAAGCCCTTGGCATGAGCGATCGCCGCGTCCGTCAGGGTGATCGGGGCCGGTCTTTGCAAGGCCATAAGCTGTTGGTTCCGTGGTTTTCCGAATTTCGGGCTTCGGGTTCTAGATATTATCAGATCAGGCCCAGTTCAAGCTTGGCCGCCTCGCTGATCCGGTCCGGCGTCCAGGGCGGGTCCCAAACCAGTTCGACATGAACGTCCATGATCCCCGGGACCATGTGGATCCGGTCCATGACCTCGCCCGGCAGGGTGCCCGCGACCGGACACATGGGCGAAGTCAGGGTCATGTCGACCCAAACGCGCCCATCCGAATCGACGCCGACATCATAGATGAGGCCCAGATCGTAGACATTGACCGGTATTTCCGGATCATAACAGGTGCGAATGACCTCGACGATGCCGGCGTGCAACCCTTCCATGCCCTCGGCCACGCCCTTGCGCGCCTCGGCGAAGGCGTCGAGATCGACTTCCGAATCGGGCTGAAGATCGTTGAGGTTGCCCGATGTCTGACCCATCACGCCTGGATCGGACGGCCCCCGGGCCGTACCGGGTTCCGGATCGGCGGACGGCGTGTCGAAATCGAATCGGTCGTTCTCGGCCATAACTCCGGGTCTTCCCTATTCCGTGCTTATCGGGTCGTCGCGGCCTTCCAGGGCCGCATTCATCGTATGCCAACTCAGGGTCGCGCATTTGACCCGCATCGGATAGTCGCGCACCCCGGCAAAGGCGCCCAGGCGGTCGACTTCCAGAACATC
Organism: Rhodospirillaceae bacterium; assembly: GCA_018699755.1. Taxonomy (GTDB): domain Bacteria; phylum Pseudomonadota; class Alphaproteobacteria; order CADEGL01; family CADEGL01; genus JABIRQ01. The sequence continues at coordinate 2,647 of JABIRQ010000052.1, forward strand.
GTCGCTCGGCTCCTCCTCGCCCGTGACCAAGCGGTGAAACTGCTCGAACAGGGCCTTCACTTCGGCCACCGGCTTGCCCTTGATCGTATCCGTCATGACCGAAGCCGAGGCAGTCGAGATGGCGCAGCCACGGCCCTCGAAACGCGCTTCGCGCACCGTGTCGCCTTCCACGATCAGATGCACTTTTATCTGATCGCCGCAAAGAGGGTTGTCGCCCTCGGCATGCCGGTTGGCGCCCTCCAGCGCGCCGAAATTCCGCGGGCGCTTGCTGTGGTCGATGATGATCTCCTGATAGAGGTCCTGCAGATCGAACATCAGGCGAAGATCTCCAAGGTCTTGCGCAGCCCGTCGTACAGGGCATCGACATCCTCGCGCGTGTTGTAGATGCCGAAGGAGGCGCGCACGGTCGCCGGCAGATCGAACCGGTCCATGGTCGGCTGCGCGCAGTGGTGACCGACCCGCACGGCGATGCCCTCCCGATCGAGAATCGTGCCCACGTCATGCGGGTGGATGTCGCCCAAGGTGAAGGACACGATGGCCGCCTTCTCGCGCGCCGTGCCGATGACCCGCAAGCTGTTGATCTCCCCTAGGCGCGCCATGGCGTAGTCTAGCAGGTCGTGTTCGTGCGCCAGGATCGCCTCGTGGCCGAGCCCGGAGATGTAGTCGAGCGCCGCGCCCAGGGCGATCGTGCCCGCGATGTTCGGCGTGCCTGCCTCGAACTTGTGCGGCACCTCGTGGAACCGGCTTTCCTCGAAACTCACGCGGGTGATCATCTCGCCCCCGCCCTGCCAGGGCGGCATGGCGTCGAGTAGTTCACCCCGGCCGTAGAGCGCGCCGGCACCGGACGGTCCGTAGGTCTTGTGGCCGGAGAAGACATAGAAATCGCAGCCGATCTCCTGCACGTCGATCCGCAGATGCGGCGCGGCCTGGGCGCCGTCGACCAGCACGACGGCGCCCTGTTCCTTGGCCAGGCGCGCGATCTCGCGAATCGGCGTGATGGTGCCGATGGAATTCGCGCAATGGGTTATCGCGACCAGCTTGACCCGCTCGTCCAACAGATCGCGATAGGCCGCCATGTCGATCTGGCCCTCATCGTCAACCGGCGCAACCCTGATCTCGAAGCCCAGCCGGTCGCGCAGAAGTTGCCAAGGCACGATGTTGGAATGGTGTTCGATGGTCGACAGCACGATCGCGTCGCCGACCTTCAAATTGTCCAGCCCCCAACTCTGGGCGACCAGGTTCACCCCTTCCGTCGCGCCGCGCAGAAAGACGATCTCCCGCGTCTCCCTCGCGTTCAGGAAGGCCCGGGTGGTCTCCCGCGCCGCCTCGAAGGCGTCCGTCGCCCGCTGGCTGAGGTAATAGACCCCGCGATGGATGTTGGCGTATTCGCGCTCGTAAACCATCCGTTCCGCATCGATCACCTGGCGCGGCTTCTGCGCACTGGCGGCCGAATCGAGAAAGACCAGCCGCTTGCCGTAGATCTGTTCGCCCAGAATCGGGAAATCGGCGCGGATCCGCTCGACGTCGAGCATGGGCGCGGGCTTGCGTTCGGTCGCCATGTTCATGCCGAGCCTCCTGCCTTGGCGCCGCCGGATTCTCCACCCGACCACGCGGACGCCGCCGCGGCAAAGTCCGCGCGCACCGCGTCCGGGCCGATCCCCTCGACCATCTGGGTGATGAAGGCTTCGACCAGCATGGCCCGCGCGAGCGCCTCCGGCAGCCCCCGTGAGCGCAGGAAGAACAGCGCGGCGGGATCCAAATCGCCGGTCGTCGCGCCGTGGCTGCACTGCACGTCGTCGGCCAGAATTTCCAGCTCGGGCTTGGTATCGACCGCCGCCCGGTCGGACAACAACAGGGTCTTGCTCAACATATGGGCGTCCGTCTTCTGGGCCTGCTCCTCGACCCGGATCAGCCCCTGGAAGACGCCATGCGCCTTGTCGTCCAACACGCCGCGATAGGTCTCGTGGCTCGTGCAATGGGGCACGGCATGATCGACCCGGGTGGTGCAGTCGAGATGCTGCGTCCCCCGGCCAAGATAGATGCCGTCGAGGGTGCAGGACGCGCCTTCGCCCGCGAAGCGGACGGAAATCTCGTCGCGCCCGAGCGCCCCGCCCATGAACAGGCCGAAGGACTCGTAGGCCGCCCCGGCGTCGAGTTCGACCCGCACCGCCGTCCGGTGCAACCCAGCCGCACCTTCCTGCTGGCGCCGGAAATGGCGCAGCCGCGCGTCGCGCCCGACGCGCGCAAGGCAGGCGCCGTTGTTCCAATAGGTCGCGCCGTCCGGCCCGAAGTAGCTCTCCACCACCGTCGCCGCCGCGCCCGGCTCGATCCGGATCAAATGGCGGGTATGGCTGGCCTCACCCTCGGCCTCGGGCCGCGCGAGATGGACGATATGCAGCGGATCGCCCTCAGCCGTGTCCTTGGCCACGGTCACGACCGCGCCGTCGCGCGCCAAGGCGACATTGAGCGACCACAGCGCATCCGCATCCCGATCGGCCAGTGCCTCCGCCAGATCGGCAGGGGCAGCGCCCAGGGATTCGACGCGCATGCCGTCGGGCAGACCATCGAGGCGGCAAAGATCCGCGCGCAACAGGCCATTCACGAAGACCAGGCGCGGCCCCCCGGCCAAGGCCGGCGAGAGGGCGTCGATCGCATCATGGCCAATGCCATTCGCGACCGGCGGCGCGGGCTCGAAGGCCGCGTCCAGCAGCGCGCCAAGGCGGGTGTATTTCCAATCTTCCAGCCGCGGGGTCGGAACTCCGGCCCGGGCGAAGCGCGCCAGGGCGCCTTCGCGCAGGGCGGCGAGCTTCGGATCCGCCGCGCCAGGCAGGGTCGCCCGCAACCGCGCGAACTGATCGGCATAGGCTTGGGTTATGTCGGTCGCCTGCGCCATGGTCAGGCGGCCTCGTCGGTCACGCCGAACATCGCGTAACCCTTTTCCTCGAGCTCCAGGGCCAGCTCCTTGCCGCCTTCGGCGACGATCTTACCGCCCGCGAGGATATGGACCTTGTCGGGCACGATGTAGCTGAGCAAGCGCTGGTAATGGGTGATGACGAGCATGGCCCGCTTGGGCGAGCGCAGACTGTTCACGCCCTCGGCGACGATGCGCAACGCGTCGATATCGAGGCCCGAATCGGTTTCGTCGAGAACCGCCAGACGCGGTTCCAACAACGACATCTGCAGGATCTCGTTGCGCTTCTTCTCGCCGCCCGAGAAGCCGACATTGACCGGACGCTTGAGCAGCGCCTCGTCCATCTTCAGCTCGCTGACCCGCTCACGCATCAGCTTCAGGAACTCGACGGCGTCCAGTTCACTCTCGCCCCGGCCCTTGCGCACCTCGTTGAGGGCGGATTTCAGGAAATTCAGGCCGCTAACCCCGGGAATCTCGACCGGATACTGAAAGGCCAGGAAGACGCCGGCATGGGCCCGTTCCTCCGGCGCCATGGCATTCAGGTCCTTGCCGTCGAAGACAATTTCACCTTCGGTGACGTCGTAACCCTCGCGCCCGGCCAGGACATAGGCCAGGGTGCTTTTGCCCGAACCGTTCGGACCCATGACCGCATGAACTTGCCCCTCATCGAGGGTGAGATTGATGCCGTGGAGGATTTCCTTGCCGCCCACGGTGACGTGGAGGTTCTTGATTTCAAGCATGCCGTTCGTTCCGTTCCGTTGTTCTTGCGGCCGGCTCAGCCGACGCTGCCTTCGAGGCTGATCGCCACCAGCTTTTGCGCCTCAACCGCGAATTCCATGGGCAGTTCCTGCAGCACCTGCTTGCAGAAACCGTTGACGATCATCGAGACCGCGTCTTCCGCATCCAGGCCGCGCTGGCGCAGATAGAAGAGCTGGTCCTCGCTGATCTTCGAGGTCGTGGCCTCATGTTCGACCTGGGCCGAGCGGTTCTTGACCTCGATATAGGGCGTGGTATGCGCGCCGCAGGTATCACCCATCAGCAGCGAATCACATTGCGTGTAGTTGCGCGCACCCTCCGCCTTGGGACCCACGCGCACGAGGCCGCGATAGGTGTTCTGACTCTTCCCGGCGCTGATGCCCTTGGAGATGATGGTCGAGCGCGTGTTGCGGCCGATATGCACCATCTTGGTGCCGGTGTCGGCCTGCTGATGGTTGTTGGTGATCGCGACCGAATAGAATTCGCCGACCGAATTGTCGCCCTGCAGGATGCAGCTCGGATATTTCCAGGTGATCGCCGAGCCGGTCTCGACCTGCGTCCACGAAATCTTCGAGCGGTGTCCGCGACAGTCACCCCGCTTGGTGACGAAATTATAGATACCGCCCTTGCCCGAAGCGTCGCCGGGATACCAGTTCTGCACGGTCGAGTATTTGATCTCGGCGTCGTCGAGTGCGACCAGCTCGACGACG
>JABIRQ010000051.1 GCA_018699755.1 Rhodospirillaceae bacterium
GCGATCGACGGGCTGTTGCGCGCGGCCGCGCGGGAATATCCGGACATGGCTGCGCGTTCCGTCGAATCGGATGGCCGGGACCTCGCGGGGGTTCTGCGATCCGAAGACGCCATTGGCGGCCGTGGTTTCGAAGCCGTGCGCTGGCGCGATGGCGCCCGCTCCGAGAGGGCTTGGTCCCTCGCGCCCGAAGACGCCGCCGCGTTCGATCCCTTCGCTGGCGATGGAACTGTGCTGATCACCGGCGGTCTGGGCGGGATCGGTCGGGCGCTGGCCGGCCGTCTGTCCGCGCTCGGGCGGGGGAAGCTGGCTCTGGTCGGACGGCGCGATCCGGACGCGGACGAACGCGCCTGGCTGAGCGGTCTCGGCGGCGAAGCCCGCTATTTCCGGTGCGATATCGCGGACCGCGAATCCGTCATCGGTCTGATCGGCGATATCGAAGCCGGGCTCGGCCCGATCGGCGGCGTGTTGCATGCGGCCGGCCATCTGGAGGATTCCTGGCTCGCCAACCTGACGGACGCGGGAATGCAACGGGTCCTGACGCCCAAGGTGCGGGGCGCCTTGAACCTGGATGCGGCTTTGGCCGGGCATGAGGGCTTGCGGTTCTTCATGCTCTTCTCCTCCCTCGCCGGCAGTGTCGGCCAAGCCGGGCAGGCGGCCTACGGGGCAGCCAATGCCTGGCTCGACCATATCGCTGCGGCGCGGGAAGCCCTGCGCGCCCGGGGCCTGCGCCATGGTGTATGCCGGTCGGTGGCCTGGCCGCTTTGGGCCGAAGGCGGGATGGCGCTGCCGCCCGAGGGGTTGGCCGATCTCGCGGCGCTCGGCCTTCAACCCTTGCCGACCGCATCGGCGGTCCTGGCCATCGGCCGCGCTCTTTCGAAGGGTCATTCGCAGAGTGTCGTTCTCTGGGGCGAGCCCGAGATGGCCGCGCAAAAGCTCGGCCTGACCGCAGCCGGGCAGGACGGCCGGGCAGGTCCGATTGCATCCGACAAAGCCCGACCGGGCGATGCGGCGGCCCTGCTGCCGGCCTTGGCGTCAATCGCGGAAGAGATACTGAAGCTGCCGCCGGGTCGTCTCGATCCCGCGAAGCCCCTCAGCGCCTATGGTTTCGATTCGATCACCCTGACCCGTTTCGCCTCGGCCCTGCACGACCGGCTGGGAATCGACGGTTTGGCCCCGGCCACGTTCCTCGACCAGCCGACCATGGGTGCGGTGGCGGGGCATCTGGCGGGGCAGGGCATTGCGGATATGGGGCCCGAAGTCGAAGCGCCTGCGGAGGATTCGGCCGGTCCCGAAAAGCCTGTCGGCCTGTCGGATGCGTCCCGCGTCGGCGCCTATTCCCTTCTCGAACGCGCCCGCGGCGGTGGTCCCGGGCCCGCCGTACGGGTGGAAGCTGCCGAAGCATCGAACGGCAAGGGCAGGATCGCGGTCACGGGAATCGGGTGCCGTTTCCCGGGTGCCGAGGATACCGGGATCTTCTGGCGCAATCTGATCGAGGGAAAGCGCAGCTTCGTAGAGGTTCCGGCGGATCGTTGGGACTGGCGGGCGATCGACGGCGATCCGGCCGGGCCGGGCAATCGCACCGATTGCCGTTTCGGCGGCTATATCGCCGATATCGCAGGCTTCGACGCGGCCCTCTTCGCGATTTCCGAGGGCGAGGCGCGCGCCATGGACCCGCAACACCGCCTGGTCCTCGAAGCCGCCTGGGCGATGCTGGAGGATGCTGGTCTCGGCCCGGACGGCTTGGCGGGACGCAAGGTCGGCGCCTTCGTCGGGGTGCAGCGCCAGGAATATCAATCCCGCCTGACGCGGGAGGCGATGGGCGGCGGCGTCAACACCGGCAATTCCCATTCGATGCTGGTCAACCGGCTTTCCTATTTGTTCGGCTGGACGGGGCCGAGCCTCGCCGTCGATGCCGGTTGCGCCAGTTCGGGTCTCGCCATCCATCAGGCGATTGGCGCCCTGCGCGCGGGCGAATGCAGCCATGCCGTCGCGGGTGGCGTGAATATCGTCCTGGCGCCCGAATCCGTCGTGGTCAATCGCCGCATGGGTCTTCTGACCGGTGCCGATCATGTCCGCCCGTACGATGTCGCGGCTGATGGGCATCTCTTTGCCGATGGCGTCGGCCTGGTTCTACTGCGCCCGCTCAAAGATGCGCTGGCCGATGGCGATGTGATCCATGGGGTCATCGCCGGCACCGCGGCCAACCATAACGGCGCCGCGATGTATCTGACCGCGCCTAGCCCGCGCGGTCAGGCCGAAGTCATCGGCGCGGCCCTGGCCGATGCCGGAATCGATGCCGGTTCGGTCGACTATGTCGAGGGCCAGGGCGCGGCAGCGACCTTGGTGGACGGCGCGGAACTCGATGCCTTTGCCCGGGCTTTCGGCGGCGCCGGCCATGTGCTGCCCCTGGGCAGCCTCAAGGGCAATCTCGGCCATCTCGAATCCGCCTCGGGGGTCGCGTCGCTGATCAAGACCCTGTTCGCCGTCCGCACCGGGCGCATTCCGGCAACCCTCGGCCACGAATCCCTGAACTGGGACGAGGATCGCGGTCC
>JABIRQ010000342.1 GCA_018699755.1 Rhodospirillaceae bacterium
CGACCGCGACGCCGCCTGGCCCGGCGGCGGCAATGCCTTCATCCTCGACAACGGCGAGCCGCACAGCCTGCCGCTGGCCTGCGATGAAGGCGAGCGTGTGTGTTACGGCGCCTGGGTCCAGGGCGATACCTCGATCTCCTGGGGCACGGGCCCCGGCGGCGAAGGCGCCTGCGACGACTGCTGCTATATCTGCGGCACCGGCGACACGCCCATGATCGTGCTCAGCGAGTAACGCCCGACCAACGCGGAAGAGGGAGACGCGAACCATGATGCGACGATTTGGGACGAAACGATTCGGAACCTTGTTTCCGGCCCTTGTCTTGATCCTGGGCGCGCTCTCCTCGCCCGTGCGGGCGGCCGAGGACGCCGCGATGCTCGAGCCCGAGGAGGAAATGGCCCTCTTCGTGCTCGGCAACACCGTCTTCACCCTCTATCACGAACTCGGCCACGCCCTGATCGACCAGCTCGGCATCCCGGTCCTGGGCAAGGAGGAGGACGCGGTCGACAGCCTCGCCACCATCCTGCTGGTGGGGCCGGAGCCCGACCCGGTCACGGATGAGATGGTGATGTCCGCGGCCGACGGTTACGCCATGTCCCATGCCAGCCAGGAACCGGACGAGCTGGCCTATTGGGACGAGCATTCCTTCGACATGCAGCGCTACGGCGCGGTGAACTGCCTGATCTACGGCGCCGATCCCGAGGGCTTCGCCGAATTCGCCCTTGTCATCGAGATGCCGGAGGACCAGCAGATGCGCTGTCCTTCGACCTTCGACCAGACCGCCGCGAGCTGGGAAGCCCTGCTGGACGGCTATTTCCGGGCCGAGGCGGACGGCGAGGACGGCGGCGCGGTGATCGTGAGCTACGGCGACGGCGGCGAGGCGATCCATCCGGACCTGCTCACCCTGATGCGGGAGTCGGGCATGATCGAGGACGCCACGGCGTCGGTCGAGGGCATGCTCGTGCTGCCCTACGACATCCCGGTCAAATTCGAGGCCTGCGACACGATCAACGCCTTCTACGACCCGTCCACCGGCGAAGTGACGATGTGCTACGAGCTGGTCAGCTATTTCGCCGAACTGATCGTCGCCGATATCGAATCGCGTTGAGGGGCGGGCGAGCGCCCTAAAGCTCGCCCTCCTTCTTGAGCAGGTCCAGCGCCTTGGCGAAAGCGTCGAGGGTATCGCGCAACTCGGCATCGCCATGGGCGGCACTGGTCTGACCGCCGGGCCAGCCGTTGAAATCGACCCCATGGGTCAGCAGCGCGATGCGCAGCTTGCCGACACAGGGCGCGTTAGCGGCCAGTTCGTCCATCGGCGTCGCAGAGGGATCAAAACTGTCCGGCGACACCCCCGCGCGGCCCTTGGGATTGGTGAAGATATGGGCGCCCGAGAAGGTGCCGTAGGCGGCCCAGGGCACCCGGGCCTCGCGGATCGTGTCGTTCAAGCCGGCGCGCAGGCGCTCGGCATAGGCGTTGGCCTTGGCGCAAGCGTCGGTGTCGCGGATTGTCTCCAGCATCGCCGTGCCCGCCGCCGCGGCCACGGGATTGGCGTTGTAGGTGCCGAAATGCTCAATCTTTTCGAAGCCCTTTTCCGCCGCCACCTCGAAATCGAGCAGGTCGAGAATGTCCTTGCGGCCGACCACGGCGCCGCCCGGCATGGTACCGGAGAGAATCTTGGCCAGGGTCGTCATGTCCGGGATCACCCCGTAATGGGCCTGGGCCCCGCCGGGCGAGACCCGGAAGCCGGTGACGACCTCGTCGAAGATCAGCACCACACCATGCTCGGTGGCCGCGTCGCGCAGGGTTTTCAGGAATTCGGGCCTGATCGGCACCATGCCGAAATTGGAGCCCGTGGGCTCGACGAAGATCGCGGCGACATCGTCGTGATCCGCCAGGGCCTTCATCAGGCCGGCCTCGTCGTTGGGCGCGAGCAGGATCACGTTCTCGGCCACGCCCGAGAGCACACCGGGAGTCGGCGTGCCGTCGAAATGGCTGTGGTAGCCTGTCGCCATATGGTCGTGCCAGCCGTGGAAATGGCGCAGGAAGCGGATCATCTTGGTCTTGCCGGTATGGGCCCGGGCCAGGCGCAGGGCCATATGGGTCGCCTCGGTGCCCGAGGAGGTGAAGCGCACCCGCTCGGCGCTCGGCACCAGTTCGCGCACCAGATTGCCCCAGCGGATCTCGTAGGGATTGTTCGCGCCGAAATGGGTGCCCTTGTCCTGGGCCTCGTGAATCGCCTTCTGAAGCGCCGGGTGATTGTGGCCCAGCAGGTGCGAGCCGTGGCCGCCGAAATAGTCGACATATTCGTTGCCGTCGACATCCCATTTGCGCGGGCCGTCGGCATGGGTGATGTAGGGCCCATAAGGCCAGAAATGGCGGCCGTCATGGGTGATCCCGCTGGGGAACAGGCCGCGCGCCTCTTCCGCCAGTTTCGCGGAGCCGGGCGTCTTCTCGCGATAGGCGGCGACGATCTCGGAATTGGTCAGGGCTGGACTGGTTGGGGCGGTATCGGGCATGGCGGGCCTCCTCGGAATGGTCGGGGGAGTGAAGCACAGCGGGCCGCCCGGCGGAAGCGAGGGGTCGGCGGATACGACGGGAATGTCGGCGGACCGCAGGCCAGACCGGCACAAGGGAATACCAGGGGTGGAAACCGGCACCTTTTCTATCGTACCGTTAGCAACGGGTATGAGGAACTCTCCGGGAGGGCGGGTGGAAAACCGGAGACCAGGATGAAGACAGCTATTTCTTTCGCGTTCTTCGCGGCCTTGGTGCTGGCGGCGAATGCGGCTTGGGCCGCCGGGCCGCCGACCCTCAAGGGATCCTATTATCTCAGCCTGTTCGGCATGTGGGAGATGCCGCAGACGGCCAAGGTTTCGCGCGGCTTCAACGGCGAGTCCTCGCTCGAGGTGAAGCCGGACGCGGGCTTCGGCGGCGGCGGCGCGATCGGCCACAAGTTTGACGATTTCCGCCTCGAAATTCAGGCTGCCTACAGCACCCACGACATCAACGAGGCCTCCGAACTGACCGGGGCGAATCAGAACGTGCGGCAAAAGGTCGCGGCGACGGGCACGATCGAGATGACCACCCTGATGGTGAACGGCATCTACGACATCCCCGGCTCGCCCTTTTTCACGCCCTATATCGGCGCGGGCGCCGGCGCGGCCTTCATCAAGGCCGACAATGTCAGGCTGCTGAACGGCGGCCAGGGCTTCATCGACGACAGCACCACGGCGCCGGCCTTCCAGGGCCTGGCCGGCTTCGCCGTGGCCCTGACCGACAACGTCGCCGTCGATCTCGGCTATGCGTTCCTGTATGTCAGCGATCCCTCGGCGACCATCACCGGCGGCCGCAACGACGGGATATCCGACACCGTGGACAACGCGATCCTGCACCGGATCAACCTGGGTCTGCGTTACAGCTTCTGATCGCTCGCGAACCGAGGAGCGCCTCCCCGCAGGTGCGGGGCGTGGCACGCTTCGCTATGATCGCGGCGGAGAAGCGAGGGAGACCCCGATGAACGAGCGCCCGAGGCGCATCCTGCCCAAGCGCTGGTCGAAGATCGCGACCGCCGCGACGGTGGCCTGGATCCTGTTCGTCTGGATCGAAATTCAGGGCGATTACGGCCATCCGATGGCCCAGCTCATGTTCCTCGTCCCCCTCGGCGGCTGGGTCGCGATGATCGCGATCGCCAAGATTTTCGGAGTCGAGGAAGACGCGCCGGAGAAGCCGAAGAAAAAGCCGCGCGCCTGACGCCGCTTCCGGTTACCGGCTTCGCTCCCTAGGATCGAGGCTGCGGTTGAACGGAGCGTCGAGCGACGGAGTATACGGCATGCCTGTGACACTGATCGAGTTCCCCGAAGCCATGGAGCGCGAGGTCCGGCTGATCGAAGGAACCGCGCCGGACGCCATGGTCGAAACCGCTTGGCGCCGCCTGGACGAGGATCTGGCGCCCTCCGCCCTGGCGACGGCCGCGGGCCTGGCCGCGAGTCGCTCGATGGATCTGCCGCCGGGCCATCACGGCGGACCGGTCCATGTCGTTTCCGGCCTGCACGCGATCGCCAGCCTGGCCGGGCGCCTGCCCGGCAAGAAAGGCCGCCTGCCCGCGGTGCAGGTTGCGGCCCTGGCGAACACGTTCATCCACGATCCCAGGATGGGGCCGGTCGCCACCGTGGCCCTGACCCCCGCCGAGACGGACGGCCGCGACAAGTCCGAAATTCTGGCGGACCTGTCGAGCGCAATCGCCCGACGATGGAGTCTGGAGGCCGAGCGCGGCCTGCTGGCCGCCCTGGACGTCGCCGAACCCGGCGAGATCCTCGAAGCGCTGCTGCCCGTCGCCCTGCGACGCAACCAACTCGACGACCACTATCTGCTTTATCCGATCTACGCCTTCCGGGCCTGCGACAGCCTGGGCTGGGAATGGGCCGAGGCCATTTTGCGGCCGGTCGTGCGCTACCTCGCCCGCCATCCGCTGACCGACGCGGTGGGTGAAGTCCGGCTGCCCAACATCCTGGAAGGCACCCGCCTATATCACGACTTTCAGGCGCTCGAGGACCTGATCGAGGCCCACGGCCTGACCGAGGACCGGGTCCCGATACGGACTTCGGAGAGCGAACTGCCCGCGGTCGAGACCCTGGCCGAGAGAATCGCGGCGGTGCCCGACATTCGCGAGATCGGCGGCCTGGTCGCCGAAGCCATGGGCGAGGGCCTGTCGCTCGAAGGCGCGGTCGACGCCCTCTCCTACGGCGGCGGCATGCTTTACCTGCGCTGCCATTCGGGCAATCCATTCGAAGTCCATATCCACACCGGGGTCAGCGCGCGCCGCTATCTCGTCGGCCTCGACGGCATCTCCTTTCGCAGCAGGGCGATCGCCCTGCTCAACTGGTGCCTGGGGCTGGAGGTCCGCTATCTCACGCCGAAACTGACCCTGCCGATCAAGGCGGAGGCCACGTGCATGGCAGCCCTGCCCGAGCGAAACCAGGAAGACCTGC
>JABIRQ010000050.1 GCA_018699755.1 Rhodospirillaceae bacterium
GCGTGCCGATGGCCGCGTCCATGACATGGGCGATGGGCGACCAGACGATGCCGAAGCGCACCTCGGTCAGGCCGAAGGCGCAGTCCTCGGCCCCGATGGCGATGTCGCAGGACGCCGCCATGCCCATGCCGCCGCCGTAGCAGGCCCCGGACACGGCCGCGATGGTCGGCTTGGGCAGTTCGTTGAGCGCCCGGACCGCCCCCGTGGTGCGCACCGAGAATTCCCGGTTCCGCGCCTCGGTCGCCGCGCCCATCTCCTTGAGGAAGGCCAGGTCCGCGCCGCCGCAGAAATGCCTGCCCGTGCCGCGCAGCACGACGACCCGCACGGCATCGTCCGCCGCCGCCCGCTTCGCGGCCTCGTAAAGCCCGTCGATCACCGCGCCGTTATAGGCATTGGCCCGCTCGGCCCGGTTGATGCGAACGGTCGCCACCCCGCGCGAATCGATCTCCGTGGTGACGGCCTTTTCAGCCATCGCCAATCCAGCTCGGCTTGCGCTTCTCCAGGAAGGCGGCGACGCCCTCGCGGCCTTCCGCTTCGGCGCGGATGCGGGCGATGCGCTCGGCCGTATCGGCCAGCACGGCTTCGGGCACGCCGCCCGTCACCCGCTCGATCAAGGCCTTGCCCTGACGCAGGGCGGCCGGCCCGCCCTTCAGCAATTCGCCCGCGACGGCGTCCACGGTCGTGTCCAGATCGTCCGGCGCGCAGACCGCATGGACCAGGCCGATGCGTTGGGCCTCGGCCGCGTCGAAGCGCTCCGCCGTCAGGAAATAGCGGCGCGCCTGGCGCGGGCCGATGGCGTTCAGGACATAGGGGCCGATGGTAGCGGGGATCAGGCCGAGGCGCACTTCCGACAGGCTGAATTTCGCCCCCTCCGACGCCACGGCGACATCGCAGCAGGCGACCAGGCCGACCCCGCCGCCCAAGGCCGCGCCTTGGACCCGCGCAATGGTCGGCACGGGCATGGTGTCCAGGCGCTGGAGCATATGGGCCAGGGCCATCGAATCGGCCAGATTCTCGGCCTCCGAATAGCCCGCCATCCGCTTCATCCAGTTGAGGTCGGCGCCCGCCGAAAAGCTCTTGCCCTCCGAGGCCAGCACGACGAGGCGCACCTCGTCGCGCGCCGCCAAATCGTCCAGCACGCCCCGCAACGCGGCAATCAGCGCATCGTCGAAAGCGTTGTGCACCTCGGGCCGGTTCAGGGTCACCGTGGCCCGGCCGTCGGCGGCGATCGTCGTCTTGATAGTGTCGTGTGCCATGTCGTCCTGCGTGTCGCTGAAACGGGGCGTGCTACATCCGGAACACGCCGAAGCGGGTCTTCTCGATCGGCGCGTTGAGGGCGGCGGAAAGGCCGAGGCCCAGCACCATGCGCGTATCCGCCGGGTCGATCACCCCGTCGTCCCACAGCCGCGCGCTCGCGTAATAGGGATGACCCTGGCGGTCGTACTGCTCGCGGATCGGCTGCTTGAATTCCTCTTCCTGCTCGGCGCTCCAGCTTTCGCCCTTGGCCTCGATATTGTCGCGCGTGACGGTGGCCAGGACGGTCGCCGCCTGCTCGCCGCCCATCACCGAGGTCCGGCTGTTGGGCCAGGTCCAGAGGAAACGCGGGCTGTAGGACCGGCCGCACATGGCGTAGTTTCCCGCGCCATAACTGCCGCCGATGATAACCGTGAACTTGGGCACGGCGGCACAGGCCACGGCCGTCACCATCTTGGCCCCGTCGCGGGCGATGCCCCCGGCCTCGTATTTCTTGCCGACCATGAAGCCGGAGATGTTCTGCAGAAAGACCAGCGGGATGCCGCGCTGGGCGCAGAGCTCGATGAAATGGGCGGCCTTCAGCGCACTCTCGCCGAACAGGATGCCGTTGTTGGCGACGATGCCGACGGGATAGCCGTGGATCCGTGCAAAACCGCAGACAATGGTCTGGGCATAGAGCGCCTTGAACTCGTCGAATTCGCTGGCGTCCACGATCCGCGCGATCACCTCGCGCACATCGTAGGGAATGCGCGAATCGGCCGGCACGATGCCGTAGAGCTCTTCCGGGTCGTGGACCGGCGGCGCGGGGTCGCGCAGGTCGAGGGAAACGAATTTGCGCCGGTTCAGGGTGCCGACGATGCGCCGGGCCAGGGCCAGGGCGTGGGGGTCGTTCTGGGCGTAGTGGTCCGTGACGCCGGAGGTGCGGGAATGGACGTCCGCGCCGCCCAACTCCTCCGCCGTCACCACCTCGCCCGTTGCCGCCTTCACCAGGGGCGGGCCGCCCAGGAAGATGGTGCCCTGGTTGCGCACGATCACGGCCTCGTCCGACATGGCGGGCACATAGGCCCCGCCCGCGGTGCAGGAGCCCATGACGACGGCGATCTGGGGAATGCCCGCCGCGCTCAGGGTCGCCTGGTTGTAGAAGATGCGCCCGAAATGGTCGCGGTCCGGGAAGACCTCGTCCCAGGTCGGCAGATTCGCCCCGCCCGAATCGACCAGATAGACGCAGGGCAGGTTGTTCTCACGCGCGATCTCCTGGGCGCGGACATGTTTCTTCACGGTCATGGGGTAATAGGTGCCGCCCTTGACCGTCGCATCGTTGGCGACGACCACGCATTCCGTCCCGGCGATCCGCCCGACCCCGGTGACGATGCCCGCCGCCGGCACCTCCTCGCCGTACATGTCGTGGGCTGCGAGCTGGGAGAGTTCGAGGAAGGGCGTGCCGGGATCGAGCAGTCCGCGCACCCGGTCGCGGGGCAGCAGCTTGCCGCGGGCCAGATGCCGCTCCCGGCTGCGCGCGGGCCCGCCCTGCTTGATCGCGCCGATCTTGTCCTTGAGATCGTCGACCAGGGCGCGCATCGCGGCGGCGTTCTGCTTGAACGCCTTCGAACGCGGCTGGACGGCGGAACGGATGCGGGTCATGGCCTTGTTCTTCTCCGCCTCTTCACCACCCGCCGGACTCGAGCCAACGCTCGATCTCGGGGAACCTGTCGAAGCCCCAGAAAGGCTCGCCGTCGACCATCACGAAGGGCGAGCCGAAGGCCCCGGATTCTATCGCCTTATCCGTTTCGATTCGCAGCCTCTCCTTGACCGCGTCGTCCTTCAACGCGGCGCGCAGTTCGTCCTTGTCGATACCCAGGCCCGCGCCGACCTCCGCCACCGCATCCGGCCTCGACATGTCCCGCCCCTCCATGAAGGCGGCGTCGTAGATCGCGCGGGCGAAACGGTTGGCCAGGGCCGGATCGCGGTCGTGCAGCCAATAAAAGGCGCGGCTGGGCGCGACGGCGAGGAAGGGAAAGGGATCGGGCAGTTTGAAATCGAAGCCCATCTCGCGAGCGGTGCGCTGCAGATCGCGCTTCATGTAGTCGCCCTTGAGCGGCACCTGGATCAGCGGGACCATGCCGGTCTGTTTCATCACCACGCCCATCAGGTAGGGCTTCCAATCGACCGTCCGGCCGTGCCGGGCTGCCAGCGCCTCGATCTCCCGCGCGGCGAAATGGCCGTAGGGCGAGGAGAACTCGAAATAGAAGGTGATCGGTGCGGGCATGGGTCTGTCCTCTACAGCATCGGTGCGCCGGTGCGCCATCATAGCCGCACCCTCGCGCGCCGGGGAGGCCATCGCAATTCGCCCCGGAGGGAAGCAAGAGTGTTTTTCGCCGACCGAAGAAACCCTCTCCCGTTAGGAGAGTGTTTAGCGTCCCAACCACCTATTCCTCGGCGATCGCGCGAGCAATGACCAGGCGTTGGATGTCGCTGGTGCCTTCGTAAATCTGGGTCACCCGCACGTCGCGGTAGAAGCGCGCGACGGGGTAGTCCTCGAGATAGCCATAGCCGCCATGGATCTGGATGGCGTCGGAACAGACCTGCTCGGCCATCTCGCTGGCATAGAGCTTGGCCATCGAGGCTTCCTTGATGCAGGGCCGGCCGGCGTCTCGCAGGCTCGCGGCATGCAGCATCATCTGGCGCGCGACCTCGATCCGGGTCGCCATATCGGCCAGCCGGAAAGCGACCGCCTGATGCTCGAAGATCGGTTTTCCGAAGCTCTCGCGCTCCTTGGCGTATGACAAGGCGGCCTCGTAGGCGCCGCGCGCGATGCCGATGGCCTGGGCCGAGATGCCGATCCGTCCGCCTTCGAGATTGGCCAGGGCGATGCGGTAGCCGCGCCCCTCCTCCCCCAGCATGGCGTCGGCCGGCACACGCACGGACTCGAAGCGCAACTGGCTGGCGTCGATATGGCGCTGGCCCAGCTTGTGCTCCTTGCGCACGACCGTGAAGCCCTCGCTGTCCGTCGGCACGAGAAAGGCGCTGATGCCGCGCTTGCCCGCCGCCGGGTCGGTCGCAGCGAAGACGATCACGACATCGGCTTCCGCCCCCTGGGTGATGAACTGCTTGGTGCCGTCGATGACCCAGTGGTTGCCATCGCGCCGCGCCCGGGTCTTGAGGTTCGAGGCGTCGGAGCCGGCATGGGGCTCGGTCAGGCAGAAGCCGCCGAGCATCTCCCCCCGAGCGAGGGGCTTGAGCCAGCGCTCCTTCTGCTCCTCCGAGCCGAACTGGAGCAGCGGCAGGCAGACCACCGAATTCTGCACGCTGATGAGCCCGCCGATCCCGCCGTCCGCGGCCGAGACCTCCTCGATCACGGCGACATAGTCGACATGGCTGGCCCCGGATCCGTCCCAATCCTCGGGCACCAGCATGCCCAGAAAGCCGAGAGCGCCCATCTCAGCCACCGCCTCGCGCGGGAACTCGGACGCGGCCTCCCATGCGGCGACATGGGGGGCGACCCGATCGCGGGCGAAACCCCTGGCCGTGTCGCGAAACATCTCCGTCTGCTCCGAGAGGATCACCAGGCGATTTCCGTCCCGTCGTAATTGAAGAATTGGCCGCTCGTTTCCAGGGTCAGACCGTCGATCACGGCACGCATGCCGCGCACGCTGTCCTCGGGCGACACGGGGGCCTTGGGGCCGCCCATATCGGTCCGGACATGACCGGGATGGAGGATCGCCACGTGGATGCCGCGCCCGGCCAGGTCGAGGGCCACGCTTTTCATCACCGCGTTCACCCCGGCCTTGCTGGGCCGGTAGATGTAGCGCCCGCCGGAGCCGTTCTCGCCGATGCTGCCGATCCGGCTGGAGACCGTGGCCAGGCGTTTGCCCTCGCCCGCCTCCAGATTGCCGACGAAGGCTTCGGCCACGGCCAGGGGGCCGATGACGTTGACCCGCAACACCTCGGCCATCGTGTCGTAGTCGGTCTTGCCGAAATCCTGCTCGCGCCCGCCGAGCAGGCCGGCATTGTTGATCAGTGCGTCGATCGGCGCATCGCCGATCGCCTTCCTGGCCGCGCGGATCGAAGCCGGATCGCCCACGTCCATCGCCTGGATCGTCACGTCGCCGGGCAACGACTTCAGGTCGTCCGCCCCGTCCGGGTTCCGGCAGGTCGCGATCACCCGCCAGCCATCGGCCGCGTATTGCCGCGCAAATTCAAGGCCAATGCCCCGATTCGCGCCCGTCACCATCGCCGTCGGCATGTGTCCCTCCCGCTGTCTCAGCCGCGCGCTATCCCTGATGTCCTACCAGGGAATCTCGTGGCCCTTGTGGCTGTAGAACTTGCCGCTGTCCTCCAGGGACAACCCGGCGATGAGGGCACGCATGTTGCCGACGCTCTGCTCCGGCGTGAAGTCCGCACCCTCGCCACCCATATCCGTTTCGACCCAGCCGGGGCTGATGGCCACGGCGGCCACGCCCTTGTCCCGCAGATCGAGCGACTGGGCCTTGACCACCATGTTGAGGGCCGCCTTGGACGGGCCGTAGAGATAGCGTCCGCCCGATCCCACCGTGCCGATCGAGCCCCAGCCGCTGGAAATGGCGACGGCGGTCTTGATCCCGCCCGCCTCCAGGTTGGGCAACAGGGCCTCGACCATGGCCATCGGCCCCAGGACGTTGGAGCGCATGACCGTGTCGAATCCCGAATAATCCGTGTCGCCGAAACTCTGGGCCGGGCCGAGAACGCCGGCATTGTTGATCAGCAGGTCGATCGTCTCGCCCTTCAGGCGCTCGGCGAGATCGCGGATCGAGGCCGGGTCGATCAGCTCCACCGCCTCGATCTGCACCTCGCCAGTCACGGCCTTCAGGTCGTCCGCCCCGTCCGGCTTGCGACAGCAGGCGATCACCCGCCAACCGTCGGCGGCGTATTGCCGCGCGAATTCGAGGCCGAGGCCCCGGTTGCTTCCGGTCACAAGAACGGTGGGCATGGCTGTCTCCTCTTGCGGCGCGGCGCCCTGCATCACCGGGCCTACATCACCTGGAAATGGGCCGCCTTCGGGTTCTTGTTGTTGATCGGCATGATGTCCTGGGGACAGGCGCTGAAGACGATCACCAGGTCCATCTCGGCGCGGAAGACCAGGTGATCGCCGCGCTTGGAAACGGTCGGGTACTGGTTGATGACTCCGCCCTCCTCAACCGGCGTGTTCTGCCACAGGTTGAAGGGCGACGGCGTCTCGGACGGGTGATACCCGGCCTCGATCATCGCCTCCCACATGTTGTCATTGCAGTTGCGGTGAAAGGTCTTGCAGCCCAGCAGCTCGTAACGATACCGGTCGCAAGCCGCCATCATCGTGTCGTGGACGCCTGGCGAGGTATCGGCGGCGAATTTCAGGATCTTGCGGCGCTTGTTGGTGTAGAGGAAATCGCCGGCCTTGGGGCGGTAGCGATCCCACATCACCCGGCAATGCTCCATGCTCATGAACTCGCGCAGGTCGTTCGCGTTGAATGCCCAGCAGTCCACGACCTGGGTGCCGTGGGTGTTGATGACCTTGATCGACTGGCCCTTCTTCAAGAAGGTCGCCTTGCCGTGACGCGCCGGAATCTGAACCTTGCGCGCGGCGGTCGACTTTCTGGCTCCCGTCTTCTTCGCGATGGATTTCTTGGCGGGTTTCTTCTTGGCGGCAACTGCTCTGGCCATGGTCGGCGTCTCCCGAATGCTGAACTCCGGCGGGAGCATAGACCAAGCCAGACCCCGGTTCGAGAGTGAGGCGCCCCGCTTCCATTGGTCGTCATGCCCCGGCGCGAGCCCGGGGCATCCAGCCGTCGCAACCGGATCGCCCGGACGAAGCCGGGCGATAACGATAGGGGTGGGAACCCTCGGCCTGTCCGCCCCGGCCCTACGAGATCACGAAATGGGCGTCCTGGGGACCGCTGCCATCGGGGCCGTTGAGGGGAATCACGTCCATCGGGCAGGCGCTGAACACGATGA
This sequence comes from Rhodospirillaceae bacterium, assembly GCA_018699755.1. GTDB lineage: Bacteria > Pseudomonadota > Alphaproteobacteria > CADEGL01 > CADEGL01 > JABIRQ01. The sequence goes on from JABIRQ010000050.1 coordinate 7,222, forward strand.
CCAAGTCCATCTCGGCGCGCAGGGTCATGTGCTGGCCCGGCTGGGCCTCGGGCGGCTTGAACTCGAACTCGCCCGTCGCCGGATTGGGAACGGTGTTCTGAAACATGTTGAAGGGGCACGGCGTCTCGGGCAGGTCCAAGCCCAGGCCCTGCATGGTCTCGGCCAGGTTGTCCGTGCAGTTGTCGTGATAACCCTCGACCCCCAGCTCGCGGTAGCGGTAGATGTCGCAGGCCGCGAACAGCATGTCGTGCACGCCGGTCGTCGTGTCCTCGACCACGGTCAGAATCGGACGCCGCCGGTTGGTGACCATGGAATCGCCGATCCTGGGGCGCAGCCGGCCCATTGTCGCCCGGCAATGCTCCATCGACAGGAACTCGCCCGGATCCTCCGTCCCGAAGGCCCAGGTATCGACAACCTGGAAGCCGTTCGTGTTCACGACCTTGATGCTCTCGCCCTTCCTGACATGAGCGCCCACGCCCTTGCGCGCGGGGATTAGCCGTAGCTCGTTACTCGCCATCGTCTCGTCCCGTTCCGCCCCCAATGCGGCGCGAGCGCGCCGAGGAAGGAGACTACCAAGGCCGCACCGCCGATGGGAATAAGCCTGTGTGCGGCGATTCGGTTTACCCCGTCTCCGCGAACAGCTCCCGCCCGATCAGCCAGCGGCGGATTTCGCTGGTGCCCGCGCCGATCTCGTAAAGCTTGGCGTCGCGCAGCAGACGGCCCGTGGGGGTCTCGTTGATATAACCCATGCCGCCCATCGCCTGGATCGCCTCCAAGGCCATCCAGGTCGCCTTCTCGGCGGCATAGAGGATCGCCCCCGCCGCGTCCTTGCGCGTCGTCTGGCCCCGGTCGCAGGCTTTGGCCACGGTATAGACATAGGCCCGGGCGGCATTCATCACCGTGTACATATCGGCCAGCTTGCCCTGCATGAGTTGGAAGCTGCCGATCGCCTCGCCGAACTGCTTGCGCTCGTGGACATAGGGCAGGACTAGGTCCATGCAGGCCTGCATGATGCCGAGCGGCCCGGCGGCGAGCACCGCGCGCTCGTAGTCGAGCCCGCTCATCAGCACGGCGGTGCCGCGCCCGATCTCGCCGAGCACATTCTCCTCCGGCACTTCGCAATCCTCGAACACCAGTTCGCAGGTGTTGGAGCCGCGCATGCCCAGCTTGTCGAGCTTCTGGGCGGTCGAGAAGCCCGCGAAGCCTTTCTCGATCAGAAAGGCGGTGATGCCCTTCGGCCCGGCCTCGGGATCGGTCTTGGCGTAGACCACCAGAACCTCGGCGTCCGGGCCGTTGGTGATCCACATCTTGTTGCCGTTCAGGACGTAACGGTCGCCCTTCTTCTCGGCCCGCGTCTTCATGCCGACGACGTCGGAGCCGGCGCCCGGTTCGCTCATCGCCAGGGCTCCGACATGCTCGCCCGAGATCAGCTTGGCCAGATAGCGGCCGCGCTGGTCGTCGTTGCCGTTGCGCCGGATCTGGTTGACGCAGAGGTTGGAATGGGCGCCGTAGGACAGGCCAACCGAGGCGCTGGCGCGGCTGATCTCCTCCATCGCCACGCAATGCTCGAGATAGCCCATGCCCGTGCCGCCCAACTCCTCCTCGACCGTGATGCCGAGCAGGCCGAGGGCGCCGAGCCGGGGCCAGAGATCGCGCGGGAACTCGTTGGAACGGTCGATCTCGGCCGCGCGCGGCGCGATCTCGTCGGCGGCGAAGGCCTCGACCGTATCGCGCAGCATGTCGGCGGTCTCGCCGAGATCGAAATTGAGCGTCGGATAGCGGTTGGGGATCATGGCAAGGCCTCGCGTCGGGTCACAGGAGGAACAGAGCGGCCAGACCGAGGAAGGCGAAGAAGCCGACCACATCGGTCACGGTGGTGAGCAGCACGCCGGCGGCCGTGGCCGGATCGATATTGAGGCGCGCAAGC
>JABIRQ010000485.1 GCA_018699755.1 Rhodospirillaceae bacterium
CCCGCATGGGCCGCCCGAATCGCTCTGGGGTACGCGACCCCTACTGGCTGGCGCGGAACTCGTCCGGCAGGAACCACATGGAATCCTGGTCCTCCATGGCGACGTGGCACTCATGGCAGAAGGTCATGTTGTCCGACCCTTTGCCGCCGGTCGTGCCGACGACCGCGCCGCTCGGCAGGATCATGGAATAGCGCCAATCCTGGCTCTCCTTGTTGAAGCCGTTGGCCATCTTCTCCATCAGGAATAGCGGGCCTGCTCCGACCTTGCCTTCCGGCGTCACCACGAAGCTGTCCTTGGCCAGCAGGCTGCCGACCGGCATGGGGCCGGCATCTTCGTATTCGCCGTATTCGTCTTCCGCCGTCGCGTTCGCATAGTTGTTCACGTAGCGGCTGCCATGGGTCGCCGACTGGTAGGGCGCGGCGTTGTAACGCTGCCATTTCGTATAGGACCCGGCGACGGGATTGCCGGACTTCTCGTAAGCGGCGACCATCTCGCCGATCAGGCAATTGTAGGCTGCCGTGGCCTCGTCGCTCGAGACTTCGGCAATCGTGGCGCCGCCGCAGGGGTTGCACGGATTGCAGGGGTTCGCGGCGCCGCACGGGTTGCAGGGATTGCAGGCTTTCTTCGCTGCGCAGGGATTGCACGGATTGCAGGCCTTCTTCGCTGCGCAAGGATTGCACGGGTTGCAGGCTTTCTTGGCCGCACAGGGGTTACACGGATTGCAGGCCTTCTTCGCGGCGCAGGGGTTCGCCGCGGCCAGGCGAGGCACGATGCAGATCTTGCTGAACGCCCCGCCGCCGGCCGCGCAGGGATTGCACGGATTGCAGGGGTTCGCGGCGCCGCACGGATTGCAGGGATTGCACGGGTTGCAGGCCTTCTTGGCCGCGCAGGGGTTACAGGGGTTGCAGGCTTTCTTCGCGCCGCAGGGGTTGCAGGGATTGCATCCCTTCTTCGCCCCGCAGGGGTTGCAGGCCGCAAGCTGAACGGGCGGGGTCCCGGGCCGGGGAACGGCCGTGGGATTGGTCGTCGCGCTGTGCGCCGCCGGCGCTTGGCGTATCTCGGCCTTGCTGGAACCGGCATCTGCCACGGTGATGCCGATGCCGGCGATCAGCGGCAAGACCGCACTGGAAAGTAAGGATGCACGCATCGAAGTCTCCCTGTGGTTCCTTGCGGCCCATCCCATCATTCGTGGGAGTAGCCGTCTCGTTGGCCGGACTTGCGCCGGATGAGGTCGAAGACTAGCGACCATTTGCGGCCCTCAGGAGTCAAAACTCCTCACGTGTTCGTGACCCGAAAGCACCCGATTCGGCCTCGTCTGGCGCCCCGGGTTCGGCTAGTCAGGCAGGCAATATGGATGCTGACGAGGCCAGAGACTCCGTTGAGCGGCGGCGCGCCATAGGACGCCGGCGCGGATTGGCGGCGGCTGTCGGAATCCTGCTGGGCGGTCTGTCGGCGGCCCTCGCCGCCGGGCCGCAGGTGGCCGTGCCGCCCGTTGTCGAGGTGCCCGCGGGGTCCTTCGTCTATGGCTCCGACCGGGCCGAGCGGGAGGCCGCCTACCGGCTGGACGAGGCGGCCTATGGCCACGCCCGCACCCGTGAGTGGGGCTGGTACGAGGACGAGCCTGTGCGCGCGACGGCCGAACTGCCGACTTTCGCGATGACTCGGACGCCGATCACCAAGGCCCAATACGCCGCCTTCGTCGCCGCCACCGGGCATCCCGCGCCGGATGTCGATCCGGTGACCTGGGCCGGCTATGGCCTGATCCACCCCTATGAGCGGACGCGCCGTCACGCCTGGAAAGATGGCGCCTATCCCGAGGGGCGGGGCGATCATCCCGTGGTTCTGGTGTCCCATGCGGACGCCCAAGCCTATGCGGCCTGGCTGTCGAAGGTCACGGACGTCCGTTGGCGCCTGCCGTCCGAGCGCGAATGGGAGAAGGCGGTGCGCGGCGCCGATGGCCGGCGCTTTCCCTGGGGCGATTCCTTCGATCCCGCGCGCCTCAACAGCCATGACGCTGGGCCGTTCGACACGCTGCCCGCAGGCAGCTTTCCCGATGGGGCGGGGCCATGGGGCCTGCTGGATGGCGCCGGGCAGGTCTACGAATGGACCGGCACGCCGGAGCGTCCGGGGCGCTACATCGTCAAGGGCGGCTCCTGGGACGACAGTGGCTGCGGCATTTGCCGTCCGGCGGCGCGCCATGCCCGGCCAGCCGGGATCAAGCACATTCTGATCGGCTTTCGTCTGATGCGCGATGCGGGTTGAGCGCGCTTGCCCGCTCGGGCGTGCGCGCTAGGGTAATGACCGAAACGTGATTGGTGGCGTGCGCGCCCTGATCCTAGATAAGATTCGATTTGGTGCACAACAGAACCGGGAGACCGGAAACCGTGGTCGATTTTTCCACGCTGGGCCGAGAACGGCTGGAAGCGATGCTGGAGGCGGGACGCGAGGCCGTGAACTGCCACCGCGTCCTCGCCAAGTCTGGCGACAACATCGTCGGTGAGCTCCTAAAGGGCCATGAAACCTTCTTCGAGTGGGATCACTATCCCTCGGGCGACGTCTACGACCGGGACAGTCATTCCCAGTACTACTATCACGCCCATCCCCAGGAAGAGCGGATCGGCGAGCACGGCCATTTCCACACGTTCCTGCGGCCCAAGGGCATGCCCGACGACATCCGTCCCGCGCGGATCGAAGGGGCCGAGATGCCCGAAGATCTGGACGACTGGCTCAGCCACCTGATCGGCATCTCGATGGACAAGCACGGCATTCCCATCCGCCTGTTCACGACCAACCGCTGGGTGACAGGGGAGGTCTGGTACGAGGCGGCGGATGTCTGCCGTATGCTCGATCTGTTCGAAATCGACCTGGCGCCGCCGTCCTGGCCGGTGAACTGCTGGCTTACGGCTATGGTCCGGCTGTTTCGGCCCCAGATAGAGGCGCTGATCCACGAGCGGGACGTGGGCGTTGCGCGCTGGGCCGAGAAGAACGAAACCGACGACGTCTACGAGGATCGGCGGTTCGAGATCGTCTCGTCTGTCGATATCTCGATCGACGACCAAGTGGCGGCCCTTGTTGCCGCTCTCGAACGCGCCTAACCGTTCTCTTTCAAGGGGCCTTGGGATCGGACTCGGGCGAACACGGTGTCCGCCGCCGCCTCAGCAATTGGCGCAGGAACGCAGCGGCAGGCCCCGTTCGAGCCATCCCGGGGCGCCGTCGCGGCCGAGCATGCCCTCGCGCACGTCGAGCAGCCGAGTGAATCCGATACTGGCGAGATAGTCCCGCGCGCGGGCCGAGCGGTAGCCGCGGGCGCAGATCAACGCGATCGGCCGTTCGCGATCGCCATCGACCGCGGCCAGGACCTTCTCCCCGAAACCTTCGATCCCGGCCGGATCGTGGATCGTGATCGGCCGTGCGTGTTCGGGCAGGCCCGTTTCCCGCCATTCGCGGGGCGAGCGCACGTCGACCAGGACGATTTCGCCGCCGGCGGATGCACGCTGGGCCGCTTCCGGGGCGAGCCAGGCGCTCTCGCCTTCGACGGCGGAGGCGGCGGCGATTGCCGTCAGCACGACCGCGAGGCCCAACAGCAGGACCAGGGGCAGATAGCGTCGATCGGCCAGGACGCGGAGGTTCGCGATGCTCATAGGGGCAAGATAGCTTGCGGGAAGCTGGTTTCAACGATGCCGTATACCGGTGGCCGAGGCCGTGTCGGCCGGATCCCTCTTGATCGCGGCCGCATTCCCACGGACTCTGGGCCCGCCGTCGCGTCGATCGCAAAGGACAGGATGGATGATCCAGATTCTCGCTCTCATTTCGCTATGGATCGTCCTGGCGGGCGGGGCGTTGCCCGCCTCGGCCGCGTCCAACGCGCTTTGCGTGACCAACGCCGATTCGGGGCATGGTCACCGCTTCCTCTGGATGCATGGCGACTACGATTATGAAATCCATTCGGCCTTGGCCGAGGCTGGCGAACGGGTCTGTTTCGAGAGTGAGTTCCTGGTCGGGCCGGGCTGGTACGTGAAAGCCGTCGTCAAGCTCTACGAGGATCGCTACCAGACGGCGGGTCAGGAATATGCGGCGGAGCCGGTCGACATGGGTCCTGCCGAGGCCGCAGTCCGCCGGGAATATTGCTTCCGGTTCGACGATGTTGCCTTCGCCTATGCCTTCTCTGAGGGTCCCTGTCCCGAGTCGCCGGGTTCCTGAAACCCGGAAGAAGACGTCTTTTGCTTCTCCCACCAGACGCGCAGCCGCAGGGCGTTGCGCGTGTTGGCCTTGAAGACGAAATCGAAGAGATCGCCGACGAAGGGCACCACACCGACCGTCGCATCCAGGATGACGTTGCCGACCATCGGTGCCAGAATCCGCTTGGGCGCGCCGATCCGCCAAGCCTCGGCCACCAGGCCGAGCGCGAGGACGGCGACCGCGAGGTCTCCGGCGAAGGGGATCAGGCCGAGCAACCCGTCGATTCCGACCCGGTGGCGCGTGCCGGGCACGCGGAATTGTTGGTCGAACAGGCGCGCCAGCCGTTCGATTCGGCAAATGCGCCGCTCGATCTCCGCCGCCGCGCGTCGGGGCCGCGCCATGGTTCGGGGCTAGGCCGGGCGTAGCCGGCGCGTGAGCCGGCGGACCAGCAGCATGGACAGCACGACGCCGCCCGCGAAGAAATAGACGCCGGCATGAACCGCCATTCCGGCGAGACCGGATGTTTTGATCGAAACGATCAGGAGGGCCGCGAGAAAAACGTCGAGCATCGACCATCTGCCGACATCCTCGAGCCATCCGGCCAGGCGCAGGGCTGCCGGGTCGCCAGGCGAGGCGGTTGCCCAAAGTCGTGCGGCCAGCGCGAATTTCGCGAGCGGAAAGACGATGGTGAACAGCGCGACGATGGCGGCCAAGGCGAGTTCCTCCGCCTCGACCAGCTGGATCATAGCGTCCAGGATCGATATCTCGCCCGAAAAGACGAAAAAGCTGGTCACCGACATGAAAGGCAACAGCCAGCCGGCGACGATCAGCGCCAGGCTGGCGGTCAGCCCCGGCCCGATCAGGCGATCGCTCAGGCGGATGGACCGCGCCAGGCTGGCTTTACCCGTCATGGGCCGATCGTGTGAATCAGCGGCGCGCGAGTCCGTCGCGGCATTTGCGCTCCGTCGGGCCGGTGCGTGGTGGCTTCGCTCGGCATGGCTCTGCAATTGTCGGTTTCGGGGTTGTCGGGCGATGGTAGCGGTCGGGGGAGGCCGCGCAAGGACCCTGGATGCCGGGGAACACCGGGGTCATGGGATTTCGAGGATGTCGAGCGATGGGGCCGAGATTGGTCAAGCGATCTTAATTTTGCAGTTAACAATTTTGTGCATCATCGCTTATGGTGTTTCGAGGGCTTTCGGTCGTTATTGGCCCAACAACCATCCGATAAAATACCGCGACACCCTTAAGACATACCTTGTATTGTGTGTCATTGGGGTTCCTTCAACTATCTCTGGCTTTGTCGCTAAGGTTGGTCGGGATGCAGATTGAAATTCCACCGTTGGTACAGCGCAAATGCAAGCGTTGTTCGTCGGTGAAGCGCGATCCGATCTATCCGGCCCGATGCTCCACTTGCGGCGCGCCGGTCCGACCGCCCCTGCGCCTCCGGGTAAGCGGTTCCAATGTCATGTTGGCCGCGACCCTGGGCCTCCTGGCCGTGATTGTGGCCATATCCGTCTGATCTGCGGGCCTCGCCGCCGTTATTTTAGGACCCGTCGGCTTTTAAGGACGATGACTCCGCCGGCCGGAATCGAAACCCCCGCCAAGCATGTGGCTCGGCGGGGGCTCTTGTTGGTCGGAGTGAGAGGATTTGAACCTCCGGCCCCTGCCTCCCGAAGACAGTGCTCTACCAGGCTGAGCTACACTCCGTCCGGGCGGGGCTGTATAGCGCCAAGGCCCCGGCGATTCAACCGAAACGCGGATTCGCCGATTTCCGCGCGGCGGCGGTCAATGCGCCCGTTCGATGCAGAAGTCGATGACCTCGACCAGGGCCGACTTGGCGTCCGAGGCGGGGAAGATTCCCAGGGCGTCGCGTGCCACGGCGCCGTAATGCCGGGCGCGCTCCACGGCGTCGTCCAAGGCGCCGTGGCGGACCATCAGTTCGATGGCGTGTTCCAGATCGCCCTCGCGCTGTTCCATCTCCTCCAGGGTGCGGCGCCAGAAGGCACGTTCCGCTTCCGATCCGCGCCGGAAGGCGAGGATGACGGGCAGGGTGATCTTGCCGTCCTGAAAATCGTCGCCGATGGTCTTGCCCAGTTCGGCCTGGGCCGCCGAATAGTCCAGCATGTCGTCGATCAATTGGAAGGCGATGCCGAGGTTGAGGCCGTAACTTTCCAGCGCATCCGCCTCGACCTTGGGGCGTTCGGCCACGATCGCGCCGATCCGGCAGGCCGCCGCGAACAGCGCCGCGGTCTTGCACTGGATAACATCGAGATAGGCTTGTTCGCCCGTTTCCGTGTCGTTGGCCGTGACCAGTTGGGCGACCTCGCCCTCGGCGATGATCGAGCTCGCCCGGCTCAGGATCGCGAGCACCTCGAGCGAGCCGTCCTCGACCATGAGCTGGAAGGCGCGACTGAACAGGAAATCCCCGACCAGCACGCTGGACTTGTTGCCCCAGACCGCGTTGGCCGTCGCCATGCCGCGCCGTAGATCGCTTTCGTCGACCACGTCGTCATGCAGCAAGGTGGCGGTGTGAATGAACTCGACGCAGGCTGCCAGCGGCACATGGCGCTGGCCCTTATGGCCGCACAGCCGGGCCGAGGCGATGGTCAGCATGGGGCGCAGGCGCTTGCCGCCGGCCGCGACGATATGGCCGGCGAGCTGCGGGATCAGCGCGACGTCGCTCTGCATGTGATGGATGATGACCTCGTTGACCCGGATGAGGTCATCGGCGGCCAATTGGTTGAGACGATCGATCGACGGGCGCTTGCGGCCCGCCGCGCTGTCGACATGGACGACGACGGCCACGGATTTCCCTTTCGGAGTGTGCTTGACGCGTCTGTGCGCCCAGGAGGATAAGGCCCCTTGATGGACGGTCAAGGAACATCGCCGTGAGAGTTCGGTTCCGCGGGGCCGCGCCGCGCTTGTCGGTCTTTCGATGCGCGAGCTGATCCGCTCGAACGACCCGGTTTTTCTGTCCTGGCTGGTCGCCGTCCTGGCGGGCGAGGGGATCGATGCCGTCGTCCTGGACGCGCATACCAGCATCCTCGAAGGCAGCATCGGCGCGATCCCGCGCCGCGTCATGGTCGTGAGGGAGGATTTCGCCCGCGCCCGGCGCCTGCTCGAGGACGCGGGCGAGTTGCCGCCCGAATAGACCTAGCGCGCCGGAGCCCTGGCTTCGGGCGGCGAAGCGCGCGCGACTTATTCGTCGGCCTTCTTCTCGTCGGTCTCCTTCGCGTCCGCTTCGCCGCTTTCCTCGCCCTCCGGCTTCACGCGCTCCAGGCAGGCCTGATAGATCGCACGAAAATTCTTGGCCGGATTCTGGTTCTCCCACAGGTCGTAGTCGTTCTTGATATATTCGAAGAGCAGCTTGCGGATTTCGTTCAAACCGATTTCCTGGGTGCAGACGTAGAACCACTCCATGTTCTCGTTCGGCGCGCCGAAAGCCGGCGCCAGCAGCATCCCTTCGATCAGGCCCGAGATGTAGGCCTTCTTCGTCAATCCATCCATGTCCATATACTGCACCCCGGAGACATAGCCGCCGTGGATGCGAATGGTGCCGTCCTGGCTCGCACCTTCGGCCGCGCTCGCCGCGCTCGGTGCCGTCAGGAACAGGACCGCCAGGAATGCGGCCGCCAAGTTGATGTTTCGCACGCTTTACCTCCGGGATAGGCCGAGCGAAAGTTAAGACAGAGGTGCGGCCCGCGAACAAGTGGCGCCCTCGCGGACAGGGATACCATGGAACAGGAAGCGATCGCCCGGCGCGTGGTGGAGCCGCTCGAGACGACACGGAACACCCTGTTGGGCGGCCGGATCGTTCTGCATCAGCCGCGCCGGGGGGCGCGCGCGACGGGCGAGCCGGTTCTCCTCGCCGCGGCCCTGCAGGCCGCGCCGGGGCAGACCGTGCTCGATGCCGGCGCGGGCACGGGCGCCGCGTCGCTTTGCCTGGCCCATAGGTTGCCCGGCCTCGCCGTGACGGCGCTGGAGGTGCAACCGTCTCTGGCTGAACTGGCCCGTCGCAACGCGGTAGAGAACGGTGGGTCCGATGCGATCCGGGTGATCGAGGGCGATCTCGCGGTGCCGCCCTCCGGGGTCGGGCGCATCGCCTTCGATCATGTCATGACCAATCCGCCTTTCTTCCTGGCCGGGCGCGGTCGCCCGTCGCCGGACGAGAGTCGGTCCTTGGCGCGGAGGGAGGCGGCCCTGGACCTGGCGGCCTGGCTGCGCGCCTGCCTGGCCCGGCTGAAGCCCGGCGGCACCATTACCGCGATCCATCGCGCCGAACGGCTGGGCGAGCTTCTGGCCGTGCTCGATGGCCGCACCGGCGGGCTTCGGGTCCATCCCCTCTGGCCGGTGGCGGGTCGGTCGGCCAAGCTCGTGCTCGTCCAGGCGCGCAAGGGCAGCGGCGCGCCTGCCGTCATGTTGCCGGGCATGGTCTTGCACGAAGCCGACGGCGCCTTCACCGAGCAGGCCCAGGCAATCCTGCGCGACGGCAGACACTTGGCGATCGAGGCTTAAAGCGCTTGCGCCGCGCCCTGTCGGACCCCACCTATGCGGACATGATGAAATCCCCTCTCCTTTCCCGAATCCTGCCTGGCCGCATGGGCACGCCCAAGCCGGTGGTCGCCGTGCTCTCCCTTTCCGGCGTGATCGGCCAGATCGGCCCCATGCGCCGGGGGCTGTCCCTCTCCGGCTTGGCCGATCCGATCGAGCGCGCTTTCAAGCCGCGCCATCTTTCGGCCGTCGCCCTGGCGATCAACTCGCCCGGCGGTTCGGCCGCCCAGTCGGCCCTCATTCACAAGCGCATCCGGGCCCATGCGGCGGAGAAGGGCGTGCCCGTCTTCGCCTTCGTCGAGGATGTCGCGGCCTCCGGCGGCTATATGCTGGCCTGCGCGGGGGACGAGATCTTCGCCGACGAGTCTTCCCTCATCGGCTCCATTGGCGTGGTTTCCTCTGGTTTCGGCTTCACCGGACTGATCGAACGTCTTGGGGTCGAGCGGCGCGTCCATGCCACCGATCCGCGCAAGACCCGGCTCGACCCGTTCCTCGACGAACGGCCCGAGGATGTCGAATTCCTGCGCGGCATCCAGGAGGAGGCCCATAAGGCGTTTCGCGATCTCGTCGCGGCGCGCCGGGGCACGCGCCTCGACGCGCCCGAGGACGAGCTTTACAGCGGCGACGTCTGGATCGGCACCCGCGCCCTGGCCATGGGTCTGATCGACGGCATCGGCGATTTGCGCTCGGTCATGCGCGCGCGCTTCGGCGATCAGGTCCGCTTCCAGAAGGTCGAGGGCGAGCGCGGCTGGTTGCGCCGCCGCCTGGGCATCGGCGCCTCCGGCGGTCTCGCGGGGGGCTCTCTCGGCGCTCTCGGCCAAGATTGGGCCGGCACGCTTATCGCGGCGGCGGAAGAACGGCTATATTGGTCGCGCTTCGGTCTCTAGCGGGCGCGATCTAAGGCCTTGGCGCCGCGCGCCGTCCCGGGGGGAAATGTTCGGCATCGGGTTCAAGGAGCTGCTGCTCCTCATCGGCGTTCTGCTGGTCGTTTGGTACGGCGCGCGCGTCCTGCGGCGGTTCGAGGACCATCGCGGCCGGCGCGCGGCCATGCATGACAAGCGGCGCGCGACGAAGGCCAGGTCGAGGGCCGAGCCCGCGCCGAAGGCCGAGGAGCCCGGCGTTGAGGAGATGGCCGAATGCCCAGCCTGCGGCGTCTATCATGCCACGGGAACGCAGCCGCGCTGCGAGCGCGGAGACTGTCCCCTGCGTGCCGGAGCCTAGCGGGTTCCGGGCCTTCGCTTGACCCGTCCCGGCGGCGGCAATAGGGTCCGCCGCAACCCCAGTTCCTGCGGGCTTCCCATGACCGCGAAATGACCGCCAATCGCGCCGATACCAGCTTTCAAGCGCTGATCCTGAAGCTTC
>JABIRQ010000049.1 GCA_018699755.1 Rhodospirillaceae bacterium
CTTCAGGTTCTCGACGGTCCAGGCGGCGACTTCGGGTGGCAGCAGGACGGCGCCATGCAGAAAGACGGCCGCGCCGACAGCCATGGCCAAGTTGATCGCGGGCCCGGCCGCGGCGACCAGGACCATGTCGCGCCGCGGATTGTTCAGGCGGCTGAAGTTCACCGGCACGGGCTTGGCCCAGCCGAACAGAAAGGGCGCGCGCATCAGCAGCAGCAATCCGGGCAGGATGATCGTGCCGAATCGGTCGATATGGCGCAGCGGATTGAAGGACACCCGGCCCAGGCGATAGGCCGTGTCGTCCCCCAGCTTCCAGGCGACGTAGCCGTGGGCCGCCTCATGCAGGGTGATCGCGAACAGCACCGGCAGCAGCCAGGTGGTGACCGCGTAGACGATTTCGCCGATCTCTCCCTCTCCGCCCATCGCGGCTAAGCCCTCCCCAGCAGCGTGTCGAGGCGCGCGGCGAGCGCGGCAGGCTCGACCGGGTCGGGCGGAGAAGCCAAGGCGGCGCGTCCGCGCGCCAGGCGTTCGGCGCAAGCCGTCGTCATCGCGGGCAGAGCGGCCCTCACGGCCAGCATCTCGTCCATTTTGCCGCTGCAATGGAGGGCGAGGTCGCAACCCGCCGTCAGGGCGTCGGCGCCGCGCGCACCCAACGGCCCGCCCAGGGCCTTCATTCCCAGGTCGTCGCTGACCAGCACGCCGTCGAAACCGATTTCGCCGCGTATCACCTCGGCGATCACTTTGGCCGAAGTCGTCGCGGGCCGTTCGGAATCCAGCGCGGCGTAGAGGACATGCGCGGTCATGGCCCAGGGCATGTCGGCCAAGGCCGCGAAGGGCGCAAAATCGATCGCGGCGAGGTCCCGGCGTGGCGTATCGACCCGCGGCAGTTCCAGATGGCTGTCGGCGCGCGCCCGGCCGTGCCCCGGCACATGCTTGATCACGGGCAAAACGCCGCCGGCCAGGAGGCCCTCGGCCACGGCGCGGCCCAGGGCCGAAACGATGTTCGGATCGTCGCCATGGGCGCGGTCGCCGATCACCTCATGAGCATCGGCCTGGCGCACATCCAGGACCGGCGCGCAATCGACATCGATGCCCAGGGCAGCCAATTCGCAAGCCATCAGGCGGGCGTTGAGACGCGCGGCCTCGACCCCCGATTCAGGGGCGCGGCGCGCCAGTTCGACGAAGTTCCAGGCCGCCGGACTGCGCCGCCAATGGGGCGGGCCGAGCCGCGCCACCCTGCCCCCTTCCTGATCGATCAGGACCGGCGCGTCGGCGCGGCCGACGAGGTCCCGCAAGTCCTCGACAAGGGCGCGAACCTGGCCAGGCGTCTCGCAGTTGCGCGCAAACAGGATGAATCCCAGCGGATCGGCCTCGGCGAAGAAGGGCCGCTCGGGCGCCGACAGCGCGGTTCCCGCCAATCCGAATACGACGGGCGCGGGGCGCGGCGATGACGGGTCCGCGACAGAATCGAGGACGGAATCGACAACGGAACCGGCAACGGGATCAGGGGCGGACAACCATGCACCCTTGATTGCGCTGCTTCAGTTGTGCGCAGAGCAGCTTGGCGCTGGCCTCGTCCGCGATGGGCCCGCCCCGCATGCGATAGAAGATACCCTTGGCGCCGAGATCCGCCTGCTGAACTTCGAGTGCAAGGGCGCCGAGCAGGTCCGGATAGCGCTTTTGCAGACGGCCCCACTCCGATTCCGCCGTGGGGCGATCGCGGAAGGCAGCCAATTGGATGCGCCAGCGCCCGGCCATGTCAGCCGTTGTCGCGGTTTGCGTCGGGGCGGCGGGAGCCGGGGCCGCCGCCGGAGGCGCCGGAGGAGTCGTCGCCGCTGGCGCCTGTTTTGGGGGCGGCGGGGGGGCGGTCGCGACATCGGCCTTCGGCGGGGTCGGACGATCCTTCTCGGCGCCGGTCTTGGCGCCCTCGGCCTCGACGGTCAGGCCCTCGCGCTCCATTAGGGCGCGGAGTTGGTCGGACGGAGCCGGCGCGCCTCCCTGGTCCCCACTGGCCTGATCTCCCCTGGCCTGGTCTCCCCCGGAGGTCGATGACGGAGCCGATGGCGCTTGGGCCGGCGGAGCCGGCGACGGCAGGGCCTTGGGCTGTTCGGGCGGCGGCAGCAGGCGCTCGACCTTCGGTTCCGTGTTGCCGCCGGAGCCGAGGGTCTCGTAAATTTCCTTGTCCTGATGCGGCACGGCCATCCCGCCGGGCTTCTCGGGCTTGATTTTGGTCGGCCGGGCATCGGCGCGGATCAAAGGCGCCACGCTTTCGGTCCCGTCGCGGATGCCCAGGTTGTAGGCGTACCAGATGACAATCCCGAAGGCGCCGAGCGCGACGAGAGCCACGGTCCAGGCGGCGATGCGAATACGACGCGACGGCCCGCTCTCGAAGGAACGGGGGTCGTGGTCGTCCTGGTAGCCCCGATCGGCCGGCATCAGCGCATCTCTTCCACCGGCTCAACGCCGAAGACGGCCAGGCCGGATGCAATGACCAGCGCCACCCCCCGAACGAGCGCAAGGCGCGCGGCCGTCAGGGACGGATCTTCGGGAAGAATAAAGCGCAGGTCCGTTTCCTTGTTGCCCCGCGACCACAGGCTATGGAAGGCCGAGACAAGATCGCCCAGATAGAAGGCCAGCCTGTGGGGCTCATGCGCCTCGGCCGCCAATTCGACCTGACGCGGCCAGCCCGCGATCAACTTGATCAAACCAAGCTCGTCCGGGTCGGTCAAGCCGCCGAGATCGGCTTCGGCCAGGGCCTCTCGGCCCGAATCGAGATCCGGGAAGGTTTCGGCCGCATTGCGCAGGGCGGAATGGGCCCGGGCATGGCCGTATTGCACATAGAAGACAGGGTTTTCGAGAGACTGCTCGGTCACCTTGATCAGATCGAAATCGAGCTGGGCGTCGTTCTTGCGGGTCACCATCATGAAACGCACGACATCCTTGCCGACCCGGTCGACGACCTCGCGCAGGGTGACGAAGGTGCCGGCGCGCTTGCTCATCTTGGCCGGCTGGCCGTCCTCCAGCAGGTTGACCATCTGGCAGAGCTTGACGTCGAGCGCGCCCTCTCCGCCCGTGATCGCCTGCACGGCCGCCTTCATCCGTTTGACATAACCACCGTGATCGGCGCCCCAGACGTCGATCATGTCGGCGAATCCACGCTTGTACTTGTCGAAGTGATAGGCGATGTCGGACGCGAAATAGGTCCAGCTGCCGTCCGACTTCTTCAAGGGCCGGTCCACGTCGTCGCCGAACTCGGTCGACCGGAACAGGGTCTGGGGTCGCGGTTCCCAATCCTCCGGCGCCTTGCCCTTGGGCGGCTCCAGCACGCCGGTATAGACGAAACCCCGCACCTCGAGATCGGCCAGGGCCTCGTCCACCCGGCCGGCTTCGACCAGGGCCCTCTCCGAACTGAAAAGGGCGTGGCGGATACCCAGGGAGTCCAGATCCTCGCGAATCAGGTCCATCATCGCGGCGATCGCGAAGGCGCGAACGGGGGGCAGCCAGTCTTCCGGTGCAAGATCGCGCAGGCGCTCGCCCTCGGCCGCCGCCAGGGCTTGGCCGACAGGCACGAGATAGTCGCCGCGATAGGCCCATTCCTGGCCAGGGCAGAAGCGGGCGAAGGTTTCGTCGGTGGCCGGCTCGCCGAGGGCTTCGAGGTAGCGCAGGAAGGCCGAGGCCGCGAGCTGATCGACCTGGGCGCCCGCGTCGTTGATGTAATATTCGCGGTCGACCGCGTAGCCCGCCTTTTCCAGCAACGCCGCCAGGGCGTCGCCGACCACCGCGCCTCGCGCATGGCCGACGTGAAGGGGGCCGGTCGGATTGGCCGAGACATATTCGACATTAACCCGCTTGCCCACGCCCAGAGCCGAATCGCCATAGGCCGGGCCCGCGCGCAACGCCTCGGCCAAGCGTGCATACCAGACGGAGCTAGCCAGGCGCAGATTGACGAAGCCGGGCCCGGCAACCTCGGCGCCCATCACCTCGTCGCGCGTTGCCAGACGGGCGGCCAGCAGGTCCGCGATATCGCGCGGCTTCCGGCCGGCCGGCTTGGCCAGGACCATGGCGGCATTGGTCGAAAGATCGCCGTGGGACGGGTCGCGCGGCGGCTCGACCGCAATGCGCGAGAGGTCGAGGCCGGACGGCAGATCACCAGAGGCAACCATATCCTCAATTTCTACATTAACTATTTTTTTAAATTCATTGAAAACATTCATTAATATATATCTCTAATTCGTCATTTTTTCATGCTCGCCGAAGGCAAAACGGTCGGTCATCCCGGCAATGTAATCACCCACGATCCGCGCCACGGCGCGGGTATCGGGTGCGTCCGCCGCCTCCTCCCGCCAATCCGGCGGCAAGCGGTTGGGCTGGGAGAGATACAGGGTGAAGAGGTCCCTGACCACCATGGCGGCGCGATCGGTTTCGTCGGTCACCCGGGGATGGCGGTACATGCGGTCGTAGAGAAAATCCTTGATCGCCTTGTTCTTGGCCGTCATCGCACTTGAGAACCCCGCCAGCGGACGCCCTAGAGAGCGGACCGCCACGACATCCCGAGGCGCGGCAGCCGCCGCGCGGCGCTTGGTTTCGGCGACCAGATCCTCGACCAAGGCGTGGATCAGCCGGCGCACCGCCTCGTGTATCATGCGCGGCCGCTCGATATCGGGGTAGAGATCGGCGACCGTGGCGAAGGCGTCGCCCACCAACGGCAGGTCGGCGAGGTCCTCGGGCTCGAACAAGCCTGCGCGCAAGCCGTCGTCGAGATCGTGGTTGTTATAGGCGATGTCGTCGGCCAGGGCGGCGATCTGGGCTTCCGGGCCCGGCCAGGTCCCCACTTCCAGGTCGTGGCGCGCCAGATAGGTGGCCAGGGCCTCCGGCGCCTCGCCCGCGTCCACCGCAATGGGTCCGTTGTGCTTGGCCAGCCCCTCCAGCGTCTCCCAGGTCAGGTTGAGGCCGTCAAAAGCGGCATAGCGCCGTTCCAGTTCGGTCACCAGGCGCAGGGCATGGGCGTTGTGGTCGAAGCCGCCATAGGGCGCCATGGCGGCGTCCAACGCCTCCTCCCCCGCATGGCCGAAAGGGGTATGGCCCAAATCGTGGGCCAGGGCGACGGCCTCGCCCAGATCCTCGTCGAGGCCGAGGCGGCGGCAGATGCCGCGCGCGATCTGGGAAACCTCGAGGCTGTGGGTCAGGCGCGTGCGGTAGTGATCGCCCTCGTGATAGACGAAGACCTGGGTCTTGTATTGCAGGCGACGGAAGGCCGTGGAATGGATGATGCGGTCGCGGTCGCGCTGGAACGGCGAGCGGCCCGGATCCTCGGGCTCGGCATGGAGGCGGCCCCGGCTCGCGTTCGGACGGGTCGCGTAGCACGCGCGCACCCCAATTGGGGCGTTCGGGGCCGGGTGGTTGGGGGTCGGGTCGTTTGACATCGCCATCGCGATGCTTACATACCGATTGCGACGCCAATTAGGCAGTCTTTTCCGCGAGGAAGCGCCAACAGATGACCGAAACGGCGACAGAAGCGATGGAGACCACGGCCCGGACCGTCCCCCTGGACCCCAAGAGGGCGGGGACGCGCCGCGTCGGCTTGGCGGACGGCGCCGTCAAACGCATCAAGGCCATGCTGGCCCGGGAAGCGAACCCGGAGGCCTTCTTCCGCATCTCGGTCACAGGCGGCGGCTGTTCCGGCTTTCAGTACGATTTCAGCTTCGACACCGTGATGGGCGAGGAAGACCTGATCTTCGAGCGCGACGGCGTGCGCCTGGTCATCGACGAAATGTCCCTCTCCTTCGTCGACGGGGCCGAACTGCGCTACGAGGAAGAGCTGGTCGGCGCCTATTTCACCATCGAGAACCCCAACGCCACCAGTTCCTGCGGCTGCGGCAGTTCTTTTTCGATCTAACGGCATTCCTGGCCGGGCAATTCCGCCGGCAACCCTGACTCTCTCTCGGCCCATGTGGTAAGAGGCGGCGGTCCGTTTCGCTTGCCCGCAGGAACCCGCCGCCATGATCAAGATCGCCACCTGGAACGTGAATTCCATCAAGGCGCGGCTGCCCAACGCGCTGGCCTGGCTGGAAAGCGCCGCGCCGGACGTGGTGCTGCTCCAGGAAACCAAATGCCTGGAGGAAAATTTCCCGGACATGGAAATCGGCGATCTCGGCTACAACACCGCCGTGGTCGGGCAGAAGAGCTATAACGGTGTCGCCATCCTGTCCAAGCATCCCCTGACGGTCGAACACCGGGCCTTGCCCGGCGACGAGAGCGACGAGCAGGCGCGCTATGTCGAAGCGATCGTCGAATGCGGCGAACGCCCGGTGCGCGTGGCCTCGATCTATCTTCCCAACGGCAATCCGACGGACACCGAGAAATTCCCCTACAAGCTGGGCTGGATGGAGCGCCTGGTGGACCACGCCCAGGGCCTGATGGACCTCGAGGAATGCTTTGTCCTGGGCGGCGATTACAACGTCTGCCCGACCGATGCCGATGTCTACGACCCTGAGGGCTGGCGCGACGACGCCCTCTGTCATCCTGAGACGCGCCGCCGCTTTCGCACCTTGGTCAATCTGGGCCTAACCGACGCCTTCCGGACCCTGCACCCCGAGCTGCATCGCTACAGCTTCTGGGACTATCAGGCCGGGCGCTGGCAGAAGGACGAAGGTCTGCGCATCGACCACCTGCTGCTCTCGCCCCAGGCCGCCGACCGGCTGGCCGAGGCCGAGATCGACAAGGCCCCGCGCGGCAGACCCAAGGCGTCGGACCACACGCCCGTCTGGTGCACGCTGGAGGATTGAAGGTCGTGAATGGCTCCGGCCCCACCACGACGCCGATGCCGTTGTTTTTTTATTGAATTATCTAGTCGCGTAGCATCTCGACCATCTTGTCCCGCATCACGAACTTCTGCGGTTTTCCGGTGATGGTCATGGGAATTTCATCGACCACCCTGACATGCTTGGGAATCTTGTAGTGGGCGATCTGACCCGCACAGAATTCGCGCACATCCGCTTCCGACAGGGCAGCGCCCGGTGCCGGAATCACCCATGCGCAGACTTCCTCGCCGTATTTTTCGTCCGGAATGCCGAACACCTGGGCCGCGCTGATCTTCGGATGGCGGAATAGGAATTCCTCGATCTCGCGGGGATAAACGTTCTCGCCGCCGCGAATGATCATGTCCTTCACCCGGCCCGTAATCCGGCAATAGCCCTCTTCGTCGAGGGTGGCGAGGTCGCCCGTGTGCATCCATCCGTCGCGGATGCTTTCGCGGGTCTTCTCGTCTTCGTCCCAATAGCCTTTCATCACCGAATAGCCGCGCGTGCACAATTCGCCCTGCACGCCGACCGGGACCACGGCACCGTTCTCGTCGACGATCTTGACCTCCAAATGCGGATGAATCCGGCCGACCGTGCTGCACCGCTTGTCGGTCGGGTCGTCGACGAAGCTCTGGAACGAAACGGGCGAAGTCTCGGTCATGCCGTAGCAGATGGTGACCTGCTCCATATGCATATCCCGGTTGACCCGTTTCATGACCTCGATCGGACAGGGCGCGCCCGCCATGATGCCGGTTCGCATGCGACTGAGATCGTAGTCCCGACGTCCCATTTCCTCGAGCATGGCCACGAACATCGTCGGCACGCCGTAGACCGCCGTGCAGCGTTCCCCGACCAGGGCGTCGAGCGTCAATTCGGCATCGAAACCCTCGCCCGGAAACACCATCGCCGCGCCCTTGCTGACCGCGCCCAGGACGCCCATCACCATGCCGAAGCAATGGTATAGCGGGACCGGAATGCAAAGCCGGTCCGCCTCGGTGAGAAGGATTCGGTCGGTGACGAAGCCGGCATTGTTGACGATGTTGGCGTGAGAAAGAGTCGCCCCTTTCGGCGCACCCGTGGTCCCCGACGTGAACTGTATGTTGATGGCATCGTCCGGATCGAGTTGCCTGTCGATCTCCGCGAGCCGCGCTTGCTGTGCCGGCCCACCCAGTTCCTGGATCGCCTGAAACGGAAAAACGCCCGGCTCCGGGCCGTCGCCCATTGCGATCACGTGACGAAGATGGGGCAGTTCGGCCGCCTTGAGCCGGCCCGGTTCGCAATGATCCAGTTCCGGCGCCAATTGCCGAATCATCTTCAGATACTCGGAGGATTTGAATTTCCGCGCCGCGACCAAGGCCTTGCAACCCACCTTGTTGAGCACATGCTCAAGCTCGGCCAGCCGGTACGCGGGGTTGATATTCACCAGGACGACCCCGATGCGGGCGGTCGCAAACTGGGTCAGAAGCCACTCGTAGCGGTTCGGTGACCAGATGCCGACGCGATCGCCCTTTTCGAGTCCGAGCGCGAGAAATCCGCCGGCCAGTTCGTCCACTTCGCGGTCAAAACCGTCGTAGCTTCGACGGATGTCCTGTTCGGGAACGATCACCGCATCGCGCGGCCCGAAACGGGATACGCAATCGCGCAGCAATTGCGGAATCGTTATGTGCCGAAGCGCCGTCTCTGCGGAACCGGACACATGGGACATCCCGTCCCGCGGCGCGCCCAGGCCATCGGCTTGCTGCTTCGATTTGTCTTTAGAGCCGCTCACCGGGCGCGCTACTTCGGCACCTTCAGGCGGAAATAGGGCAACGGCGAGTCCGCGCCGGGGGCCAGCGGACCCGGCACCTGAGACACGATCGGCGCGAGGGACAGGAGGTAGGCGGCCAAGGCCTTGGCGTCGGCCTCGCTCAGCCCGCCGTAGGACGGCCAGGGCATGATTGGGACCAATTCGCGCCCGTCCGGCCTCTCGCCCCTGATGATGGCCTGAACGATCTCGTCGGCGCTCCAGCCGCCCAGGCCGGTTTCGGGGTCAGGGGTCAGGTTCGGCGCATAGAAGATGCCCAGATCCGGAAGCTCGAAGCCGATATCCGCGCCGGCGAGAAAACGGTCCATATCCGGTTCGCCGCGCAGGGCGCCCGGCGTATGGCAACCCGTGCAGTCCATGATCTGGGCGAGATAGGCGCCCCGCTCCACCGGGCTTTCCGCCGCCCGGGCAAGGCCGGCCGCGCCGACCGCCGTCGCCATCGCAAACAGATAACAGACCCACCGCGCCATGCGTTTCCTCCCTCTCCTCCCGCCGATTCGCAACAATCTAACCGATCCGCCCTGTCACCGCGACACAGTTGCCTTGCGTGGAGATGGGCTGGACAGATTCTCGCGAGGGCACAATCCTATCCGCCATGAATCTGACCGCGACACTGGAAGGCGGGTGCCTCTGCGGCGCGGTCCGCTATCGCATCGGCGGGCCAGTGCGCGACGCGGCGCACTGCCATTGCACGCTCTGCCGCAAGGCCAGCGGCGCGCCCGTGGTGACCTGGTTCACGGTCGCGCCGCGCGACTTTTCGCTGACCCGCGGCCGGCTCTCGACATACAAGTCGACGCCGGGGGCGGAGCGCGGGTTCTGCTCGTCCTGCGGCAGTCCGATCACGTTTTTCGCCCAGACCTCGCCCGAGGACCTCGACGTCACCGCCTGCACCTTAGACGATCCCGAGACGATCCGACCCGACCGGCACATCTGGACGACGACACGGCTCTCCTGGCTCCACATGGCCGATGGCCTGCCTGACCGGGAGGGGGAATGACCATACCGAAGAAGGAGTGCGCGCGATGAACGAGGAAAAAATCTATACCGGCGGCTGCCTTTGCGGCGCCGTCCGTTTCAAGGCACGGGGCGAACCGGTGAACAGCAGCCACTGCCATTGCGACATGTGCCGCCGCGCCAGCGGTGCCCCGGTCGTCACTTTCATCGGCTTTCCCATCGAAGCGGTCGCCTGGACCAAGGGCGGGCCGAAAATCTACAAATCCTCGTCCTTCGCCACCCGTGGCTTCTGCCCCGATTGCGGTTCGCAGCTCACCTTCCAGTTCGACAAGCGGCCCGAGCGCATTTCCTTCAACGTCGGCTGCCTCGACGATCCCGAAATGGCGCACCCGACCCGCCACCTCTATGCCCAGGAAGCCATCTCCTGGATGAAAATGGAGGACGGCCTGCCCCGTTACGAAGACGGCTCCGGCGGAGGAAGCTGAGCGCGATACCGATTTATCGCCCCGTCAGTAGCCCCGTTCGAAATCGACGGCATTGAGCAAGGCCTCGCCCGCCCGCGCGCGGCGGTAGTTCTCGGCGACCTGCGCGGCCGCCGTCTTGGGCCGGGCGAAGCCGGCGACATGGGGGGTCATCAGCACCTTGGGATGGGTCCAGAACGGACTGTCCTGGGGCAAGGGCTCCTGTTGGAAAACGTCGAGCGCGGCACCCGAGAGTTGGCCGGACTCGAGCGCCGCCAGGATATCCGCCTCGACCTGCTGGCCACCCCGGCCCATGTTCGCGATCATGGCGCCCTGGGGCAGTTTGGCGATCGTGTTCTTGTCGATGATGCCTTCCGTTTCCGGCGTCATGGGTAGGACGGAGAGCATGAAGTCCGAGACGGCGAGGAAGTCGCCCAACTGGTCCCAGCCGTGATAGCAGCGCACTCCGCCGATCTTCTTGGCGGTCCGGCTCCATCCTGAAACCGGAAAGCCCTGGCGCGCGATTTCGCGTGCGACATCGCCGCCGATGGCGCCGATGCCCATGATGCCGACCCGGGTATCGGCCGGATCGGTCGCACCCAGATTGACCCAGTCCCGGCGCGCGCGCATGGCCTCGTATTCCGGCATGCGGCGGTGGAAATGGAACAGGGCGTAGATCGCCCACTGGGTCATCTCGACGACCAGGAGGGGATCGACGAGCCGCGCGAGCGGCACCCCCTCCGGTCGGTGCGGATCGTCCAGGATGTTGTTGACCCCGGCGCCGAGTTTCATGATCGCCTTGAGATTTGGCAGTTGCGCGAACAGGCCATCCGGCACCTGGGCGGCCAGGACCATGTCGATCTCCTCCGCCTTGCCGAGATCGGGCCAGATGCGCACCTCGATATCCGGATCGTGCTCGCGCAAGCGGCGCGCCCATTCCTCGTCGTCGTGATTCTCACTGCGCACCAGAAGCGCCATGATCGTCCCTCCTCCTCTTCCTTGGTTCTAACCGGCTTTCGGCCCGGAGAAGACCGGGCCATGGGGCGCAAGGCGCACGCCTTGGCGAAGGCGCCGGTAATCGAGCGCCAAGGTGTCCGCGATGCTTGGCCCTGGCGCGGTTACGATCATGACCGCCTCGGCGATGGGCTGGAAGTCGGCACGGAAATGGACCGAGCTTTTGAGCCCCAGTATTTTCGCCGCCGCCGGCTCGACCCCCAGATGGCGGAACATGGCCTGGTCCGCCGCCTGCTGCTTGCGGCTGCTGACGACCACACGGACACCGCCGCATTCCAGCAGGGCCATGGGGCCTAGGCGCATGCGACTGCCCTTGTAGAAGGGGCCGGTGCCCTCGAATTCCCCGTCGCCCAGGGCCGCGACCCGCCAGCGCCCGTCGAGCGGCTTGTGCCCGGGCAGGCCGGATCCCTCACCGATGCCGCGTTTGATCGTCGCCCCCTCTCCGGCCGCATGGGCGGCTTCGGCCGCGGCGGGATCGTTCAGGATGCCAACCACCGCACCCTCAGCGCCCAAGCGGATCAGCGATTCGATCAGGCCCGTCGTGTCCGAATCCGCGCCCGCACCAGGATTGTCCTGGGTGTCGGCGAGCAGGACGGGGCGCGAAGCCGCGCTCGCGATGCGCATCGCTTCGCGCACCGCATCGTCGGGCGTCCAATATTCGGAGGCGAATTCTCCCTCCGTCGCTTCGACCGCCGCGGCCACGGTGGCGACGGCAACCTCGGCGTCGCGCGCGTTCCGGGCATAGGCGACGACCGTCGCCCCGCATTCGCGGATATCGGCCAAGGGAAAGCCCATGCACAGGCTGACATGGCCGACCTCGCCCCGTTCCAGATCGTCGAGACCCGCGTAGATAGCCTCGGCCGGCGCGGTCATCGTGCACTGGCTGGTCAGGGGAATCAGGAAAGGACATTGCCAATAGGCCTTGTGGGCATGGCCCGAACCGCCGATCAGGCCCAGCAGGTGGCGGGCCGCCCGCGCGCCCGTCTCGGCCATGTCGATATGGGGATAGGTGCGGAAGGCGACGAGCGCACTGGCCTGCTCGACCATCAAGGGCGTTACGTTGGCGTGGAGATCCAAGCTGGCGACGAGCGGCAGATCAGGGCCCGCTATTTCGCGCACCCGGCGCAGCAACTCGCCCTCGCCGTCCTCGAAATGCTCGGCTACCATCGCGCCGTGCAGGTCGAGATAAATGCCGTCTGCCGGCAGGGCGGCGGCGATATCCTCCAGCAGCATGGTCACGATGCGCTCATAGGTCTCGCGCGTGACAGGTGCGGAGGGGTTGGCCTGGGCCCAGACCGTGGGCACCAGGATTGCGCCCGAGGCGCGCGCCTCGGGCGCGAAACCGCCCATGCCGACATTGATCTCGGCCAACGCCTCAAAAAGACCCTCTCCCCGAGTCAACCCCGGCCAGGCGCCGGGCGTGGTAAACGCGCTGTAATCGGCCGGGGTTGGCGCGAAGGTGCTGGTTTCGTGTTGAAATCCGCCGGCGATAATGCGCGTCATGGTTGGTCCTCTCTACCGGAAGCTGTGTGATGGATATTACTGTTCGGCGAGGCGTTGACGACTAGTCTTTCATGGTATCGACATCGGAATCGCAATTCAGGAGCCCGCAGATCCATGATCCGATATATCCCCCGCCATTTCCTGGTTCTTCTCGCCACGCTGTTGGCGGCCGCGCCCGCCGCAGCCCAGAGCTCGGAAGCGGAAATCGGCCAAGTGATCGAGAAAGCCTATTACGGCGCCACCGGGCATCGAACCTCCGGCATTGTCGAGGACCTGAGATACCGTAAGGAGGTCTGGTCCGACGAGGTCGTGCGCACGGGCGGCCAGGCGATCACCACCTTGCGATTCCTCGACCGCACCACCCTGTATGTCAGCAACAACAGCGAGGTCGTGCTCGACCGCTTCGTCTACGACGACGATAGCGAGACCGGCACGATGACAATCGAATTCGCCAAGGGCGCATTTCGCTTCGTCACCGGGCGGATGAGCAACAAGGACGGCTTCGAACTGCGCACGCCGACCGCCGCGATCGGCATTCGCGGCACGGACCTCAAGGTCAGCGTCGCTCCCAACGGCACGACGACCGTCAGCGTACTTGCGGGCGAAGTGACCCTGTCGGCCTTGGCGGGCGGCACGGGCACGAATTTGAGCGCCGGCGAAAGCGCAACCGCCAACGCGAGCGGGGTCAGCGGCCCGGAAGCGGGCGACGCCGTCGGCAGCGGAATGAACATGGACGCCGATGCCTTCGGCGGCGCGGGAGGCGCCAGCGGCGGCGGCCCCGGCGGCAGCGGCGGGCCTGGAAACGGTGGCAGCGGTGGCGGCAGCCATGGCGGGGGCGGCGGCGGCGGTCAGTGAGCCGTGATCGCCCTGTCTCGCCACCGAAAGATGGGGCAAAACGGTCGATGACATTGCCGCAATGCCCGTCGCAAGGAGGAAAGAATCAGACGATGAGAGTCTTTATCCGCTCGCTCTTCTCCGCGTTCGTTCTATGCATCGCGGCCGGTCTCCCTGCGGCCGCGCAGGACGCCGAAAAGGAAATCGGTTATGTCAGCCAGAAAGCCTATTTTGGCGCCAAAGGGCATCGTGTTTCGGGCTCGGTCGAGGACCTGAAATACCGGACCGAACTGTGGTCGAACGAGACCGTCCGCACGGGCGGGCAAGGCGTGACCACCTTGCGTTTTCTCGACAAGACCAAGCTCCAGGTGAGCAACAACAGCGAGGTCGTGCTCGACCGTTTCGTCTACGACGACGACACCGACACAGGCGAGATGGCGATGGCCTTCACCAAAGGGGCCTTCCGCTTCATCACCGGCCACATGGAAAATCTCGACGGCTTCAAGCTGCGCACCCCGACCGTCGCGATCGGCATCCGCGGCACCGATTTCAAGGTCCGGGTCGCCGCCGACGGCACGACGACGGTCAGCGTCCTCGAAGGGCAGGTCGAGGTCACGCCGCTGGGCGGCGGCAGCGGCGCCAATATCGGCGAAGGGCAGAGCGCGATCGGCACCGCCACCGGCGTCACTACCGCCCAAGGCGACGCCGTGGGCAGCGGCATGAACATGGAATCGAACAAGTACTAAGCGGGCGTCCTGCGTTACCGCTGGCAACGGAAGTTGGCTCTACATCCGGGCTGGCCAGTGGAGGGAGCCCACCCTCTCGTTTTGATTCGCGGCTGATAGCGGCCATAATACCTTTGTCAGGGAAAGTAAGCGTCGGCGTTTTTCCAGGCGGCGGAGTCCGGTAGGCATTGCTCGCCGCGCCCCTGCACAACGTTGAGAGGACGCCATGACCACTCATGCTGGCTATCTGCTGATTGCCGACATCTCCGGATACACGGCCTTCCTGACCTCGTCCGAGCAGGACCACGCCAACCCGATCCTCCGCTCGCTGCTCATGTCCATGATCGAGCAGATTGGCGATCCGCTTCACTTGTGGAAGACCGAGGGCGACGCCGTTCTGGCCTATTCAACCAAGCAAGCGTTTCCCACCGGAGAGACCTTTCTCGCCATCTGCGAGAATCTGTACATTGCCTTCGCGACCCGCCGTCAGAATATCGTGGCGAACACGACCTGCGACTGCCGCGCCTGCGCGAACGTCGGCGGGCTGGACCTGAAGATCATCGCGCACCACGGCTCCTTCGAAGAAATCGAACTCGGCCCCATGAAGGACATCGCGGGAGCGGACGTCATCCTCGCGCACCGCATGGCGAAGACCGGCGTGAAGGAGGCCACGGGGATCGAGAGCTACGCCCTGTTCAGCGACGCCGCGGTCAAGGAGATGGGAATCGAGGCCGCACTAGAACCGTATTCCCAAGCTTTCGAGCATTTCGGCGAGGTCTCCATGCAGGTCTACGACCTGGCCAAGGCATGGCAGGGATTCCGCGAGAGTTCCGAGCGTCACTTTCTCGAAGAAGCCGACGGTATCTACACCTATCGGCGCAAACTCCCTTTTCCGCCCGCCGTGGTCTGGGAGGGGCTCGTCGCCCCGGAGCTGAAACGTCGCTGGATGCGGATGTTGTCGGTCGACGTCGATCGCCCCGAGGGTCGGATCGGAACCGGGTCCGGCTACCACTGTGTGCATGACGAGGTGGAGTTCCGGTACTGGGTAACCGACTGGGAGCCGTTCAACTACTTCTCGACCCGCATAACCGACTCCCTTCACGAAGGTTTGAGCCAGCACGAGACGTACCAACTCGTGCCGACCGACGACGGCACCGAGGTGCGCTACACGATCGGTCCCGCCCACGACACGGAAGGACGGCGCCAAGAAGCCGAGGAAGCCGGGATCATCGCCTTCCTGGCTGCCTTATGGCCTCCCGCGTTCGACGAGCTCGAAGCGCTCATACGGGAGACGGACTAGGCGTCGCCCCTGGACAAGAGGTTCAAGCGGGCTTAGGCGCTGCACCGTTCCCGGGCGCCGGGCCTCCCATCAGATATCCCCGTAGGTCTGGGTCTCCTTGGCCGCGCCGGGATGGGTGACGGCGCCGCGGTGGGCGGAGCCGACCGTCTGGGCATAGCGCCAGATGGCACCCGACTGGACCTCGTTCTCGCGCGGCTCCCACGCCTTGCGCCGGGCCTCCATCTCTGCGTCGGAAATCTCCACGTCCAAAGTGCCCTTGCTTGCATCGATGCGGATCGTGTCGCCCTCCTTGAGCAGGCCGATGGGCCCGCCGACCGCGGCCTCGGGACTGACATGGCCGATGCAGAAGCCGCGCGTGCCGCCCGAGAAGCGGCCGTCGGTGACCAGCGCGACCTTCTCGCCCATGCCCTGACCGTAGAGTGCGGCCGTGGTCGACAGCATCTCGCGCATGCCCGGCCCGCCCCTGGGTCCCTCGTTGCGGATGACCAGGACATCGCCTTCCTCGTATTCGCGGCGGATGACCGCGCGGAAACAGTCCTCCTCGTTCTCGAAGACCCGAGCGGGGCCGCAAAAGGCCAGCCGCTTCATGCCCGCGACCTTGACGATGGCCCCGTCCGGGGCGAGCGAGCCCTTGAGACCGACGACCCCGCCCGTCGGGGATAGCGGTGCGGTGGGCGATAGGATGACCTCCTGATCGTCGGGCACGACGACACCGGCCAGATTCTCGGCCATCGTCTTGCCCGTTACGGTCAGGCAGTCGCCGTGGAGATAGCCGGCGTCCAGCAGCACCTTGAGCAGCGCGGGTACGCCGCCGGCAGCCCAAAGATCGACATGAAGGAAACGCCCGCCCGGTTTCAGGTCGGCGATCCAGGGCGTGCGCTTGAAGACCTCGCACACGTCGTCGAGACCGAATTCGATGCCCGCTTCGTTGGCGATGGCAGGCAGGTGCAGTCCGGCGTTGGTCGAACCGCCGGTCGCGGCGACCACCGTCGCGGCATTCTCCAACGCCGCGCGGGTGACGATCTGGCGCGGCCGGGGCCCGCCATCCGCCACCAGGCGCATAACCCGCTCGCCCGCGAGGGTCGCATAGGAGTCGCGGGATTCGTATGCCGCCGGCGGGCCGGCGGAGCCCGGCATGGCGAGGCCGAGGGCCTCCGAGA
>JABIRQ010000404.1 GCA_018699755.1 Rhodospirillaceae bacterium
CGGATCAGGCCTGGATCCCATCCTGGCTCGGCCGCGTCCACCCGCGCACGCGCACGCCGCTCAACGCCACGGCCACGGTGACCGTGCTGATCCTCGTCTTCGCCCTCGCCCTGCCGCTCGGGGCCTTGGCGCGCATCACCTCGCTTGCCGTCCTGACCATCTTCGCCGCCGTCAATCTGGCCCTGCTGGCGGTCAAGCGCCGCGATCCGCGCCCCGAGGGGATTACCGTCTATCCCGTCGTGCTGCCGGTCTGCGGCTTCCTTGCCAGCCTGGGTGTCATTCTGTTCGAGGTGGCGCGGATCGTCAGCGGCTGATCCTGCGTCGGACCTAGGCCTCCTCGCCCAGTTCGGCCCGGGCGCGCTTCTGGTGCTCCTTCACCGCGTCCCAATCGACCGTGACGCCGATGCCCGGCGCGTCCGGCAGATGGGCTTGGCCGTCCTTGAAGGTGATGCCGCCCGAGAACATCGGCTCCGGCCCGAAGTCGATGAAGGTGACATGGGCCTCGCAGTCGACCGGATAGTGGTCGCGGATGACCGAGCCGATATGGCACACGGCGGTGTCGCCGACGACCGAATACGGCCCCGTATCGACGCTCACGCCGATATTCGCGGCCGTGCAGATCTGGATGACCTTCTGGCACTCGAAGAAGCCGCCCAGGCGGTTCAGTTTCAGGACGATCCGATCGCAGGCCTGCATCCGCGCGATGTTCAGCATCGCCTCCGCGCTCCACACGCTCTCGTCCAGGATGACGGGGATGTTGATCTGTTGGCGGACATGGGCCGCGCCGGCCAGGTCGGCCAGGTTGACCGGCTGCTCGATCGACAGATTGTCGTATTTCTCGAACCGGCGCAGCACGTTGATCGTCCAGTTCGGGCTCTTCCAGCCCTGGTTCGTGTCGGCGTCGATATAGACGTTGGACGGGGTGGCCTCCAGGGCGGCCTCCAGCAGTGCGAGTTCCTCGAGCAGCACGTCGCGGCTGAAGCCCTTGGCGTGCATGTTGTCGCCGATCTTGATCTTGAGGCCCTTGAAGCCCTGGGCGGCGAACTCGCGACACCCTTCGGCCATCTCCTCCGGGGTCTTGTGGTAGAGGTTGGTCAGCAGATCGAGGCTGGTGCGGTAGGCGCCGCCCAACAGGCCGTGGACCGGGATGCCGCGCACTTTGCCTGTCAGATCGTAGAGCGCCATGTCGACGGCCGAGCGCGCGATCCGCCCGCCCGGCATGCCGCCGCCGAAGACCGAGAGCATGCGCTCGTGGCACAGGGCAAAATTCTCGGGATCGGCACCGCGCAGCACCTCGTCGTACATGCGCACGCACTCTTCCATCTGGCCCTTGGTCTCGACGAAGTACCAGGGCTGGGTGACCATCTCCCCGACTCCTTCGGCGCCGTCCTCGGTCAACACGCGGACGAGATAGGCCGGCGACGTGCTGGGCCAGATGAACTCGTCGTCCTCCCAGGCCTCCTTCTTGGCCGTGGAATAGATGCGATGGGCTTCGACCTTGGCGATCTTCACGGGCTTGCCTCCCCCAAATTGGTTTCAATGCGGCCCTCCCGCCGGGCCCGGCTATGCGGTTATACTGTGTCCAGGCCCCGACTCTGAAACATGAACCTGAAACCCGAAGCGCGGCCAGGGAGGAGATTTCCATGAATCGCAACGACGTCAACTGGCACGGCTCCTTCGCCGTGATCGTCACCCCGTTCAAGCGGGACGGTTCGGTCGACGAAGCCGGCTATCGCCGGATCATCGATTTCATCATCGAATCGGGCTGTCACGGCGTGATCACCGCCGGCAGCACGGGTGAGTTTTTCCTGATGGAGCCGGAGGAGCGCAAGCGCGTCTTCGAGATCTGCGTCGACCAGACGGCGGGCCGCGTTCCGGTCCTCGCCTGCCCGGCGGCGATCCGCACCGAGGACGTGGTGGACTACACCCGCGCGGCCAAGAAGGCGGGCTGCGACGGCG
The DNA here is from genome assembly GCA_018699755.1 of Rhodospirillaceae bacterium. GTDB lineage: Bacteria > Pseudomonadota > Alphaproteobacteria > CADEGL01 > CADEGL01 > JABIRQ01. The sequence continues at coordinate 1,960 of JABIRQ010000404.1, forward strand.
TGATGGTCCTGCCGCCGATCTACGTCAAGATCACCGACCGCGAGATCGTCGAATTCTACAAGCGCGTGGCGGGCGAGGGCGAAATGCCGCTCATGCTCTACAACAGCCCCTTCGCGGTGAATGTCTATCTGACGCCGAAGCTGATCGAGGACCTGGTCAAGATCGACGAGGTCGTGGCGATCAAGGACAGTTCCTTCGACATGCTGCAATTCTCGAATCTGGTGCGCTCGGTGCGCGACGAGATCCGCCTGTTCATCGGGTTGGAGCATATGTTCGTCCCGGCCCTCGCCATCGGCGCCGACGGCGCGGTCGCGATGAGTCCGCCGATCGCCGGACGCATGGCGTCGGAACTCTACGATTCCTACGTGGCGGGCGATCATGCCCGGGCGCAGGAGCTGCATGTCCGCATGGCCCGGCTTTACGACATCTTCGAGATCGGCAGCATGTACAGCTGCATCAAGGAGGCGTTGAACCTCCAGGGCATGCCGGGCGGCCATATGCGCGCGCCCATGCTGCCCTTCGACGATCAGCAGAAGGCAAAACTCGCCGCCATCCTGTCCGAACTCGGCCTGCTGGAGGCTCGCAAGGCCGCTGAATAGGCCGTGGTCGGTTCGTTTTCCGGGGCCGGCATCGTGCCGGCCCCGTTTCTTTGAGGAGATCCGTCTCATGGCCGAGAAAAGCGGCGGAAACCTGCGCCACGGCTTCGCCACCCGCGCGATCCACGAGGGCTGGGACCCGGCCGATGGCGAGGGCGCGCTGGTGCCGCCCGTCCATATGACCTCGACCTTTGCCTTCTCCAGCGTCGAGGACGGCATGGCCATCTTCGCGCGCGAGAAGCCGGGCTACCGCTATGCTCGCTCGGGTTCGCCCACGATCGCGCTTCTGGAAGGCCGCATCGCCTCGCTCGAAGGGGCGGAGGCCGCGGTCGCCTTCGCCTCGGGCATGGGAGCGATCACGGCTTTCACTTGGGCGGTTTGCCAAGCCGGCGAGCGGGTGCTGATCGACCAGACCCTCTACGGCTCGACCTTCGCCTTCTTCAACGAGGGCCTGGCCAAGTTCGGGGTCGAGGTGGTCCATGTCGAGATGAGCGACCCGGCCAATGTCGCCGCCGCAATGACGCCGAACACGCGGCTCGTCTATTTCGAAACCCCGGCCAACCCGAACATGCGCCTGATCGACATCGCCGCCGTGGCCGAGATCGTCCACAAGGCCGCGCCCGATTGCCTGGTCGCCGTCGACAACACTTATTGCACCCCTTATCTCCAGCGCCCGCTGGACCTGGGCGCGGATGCCGCCCTGCATTCCGTGACCAAATATCTCGGCGGCCACGGCGACCTGATGGCGGGCGCGGTCGCCGGTTCCCAGGAACTGATGGACAAGGTGCGGTTCAACGGCCTCAGCAAATTCACCGGCGCCGTTCTCTCGGGCCTCAATGCCCATCTCGTCATGCGCGGGCTCAAGACCCTGGAACTGCGGATGGAGCGGCATTGTTCGAGCGCCCTGCATCTCGCCCGGATCATCGAGGCCCATCCGGCGGTCGAGCGGATCTATTATCCCGGCCTGGAAAGCTCGCCCTATCACGCCCTGGCCAAGCGCCAGATGCGCGCCTTCGGCGGCATGATCGCCTTCGAACTGAAGGGCGGCTTCGATGCGGGGGTGCGCTTCATGGATGCGGTCGAGCTGATTTCCCTCGCGGTCAGCCTGGGTGATGCCGAAACCCTGGTGCAGCATCCCGCCAGCATGACCCACCGCACCTATTCGCCGGAGCAGCGGGCGAAATACGGCATCGCCGACGGTCTCGTCCGCCTCTCCATCGGCTTGGAGACGCCTGAGGATCTGGTCGCCGACGTGACCCAGGCCCTCGACGCCGCCGCCCGCTAAGTCTGAAAAACCCGCAGGGCGATCAGGATTACGCCCAGGACGGCGAGCAGGGCGAGGACGGCCAGGCGAAACTGATCGGGCGACAGGCGGCGGCGGACCTTCGCGCCCAGCCGAACGCCGAAAAACACCGGCACGATGCCCGCTGTCGAAATCGCCGCCGCTTCCCAAGTCATCAGGCCGAGGCGCGAGAGGCCCAGGACCATCACCAGGCTCGACAGGGTGAAAGAAATGTTGATCGCCTGGACGAAGCGCGAGGGGTCGAGCCGTAGGGCCATGAAATAGGGCAGGACCGGCATGACCTGCGAGCCGGTCATGCCGTTCACCAGCCCGGTCAGAAAGCCGGTCGGCGGACCCAGCGGCCGCTCCAGCCGGGGCGCTAGGACGATATCGGGCCGGGCCAGGGCGAAGAGGCTGTAGCCGATCAGCACGACGCCGAGGATCGCGGCGCCCGTCTGGGGATCGATATGTCCGAGCAGCCAGAGGCCGAGCAGCAGGCCGGGCAGCAGGCCGAGATAAAGCGGCCAGAAGCGGCGCGCGGTCTCGCGGACATGACCGGCCTCGGCCATCACCATCAGGTTGCTGGCCACCGAAGGCACGATCAGCAGGGGCAGGGCCTCGTGCAGGCCGAAGGCGAGCACCAGCCAGGCGATGCAGGAGGTCGAGAAGCCGAGGCCGGTCAGCCCCTTGACGAAGGCGGCGTAGAAATAGGCCGCGCCGGCGATGCCGAGGGCGAGCGGATCCACTCGCTTCCGCCCGACCTAGCGCCGGCCGCGAGCGTAACGCAGCAGGTACAGGACGAGCCAGATGGGCACGACGACGATGGCGCCGATCAGGATATGGGGCACGGCCCAGCGCAGGGCGTCGACAGCGGTGGTAAAGACGCTCTCGACCGTGCCGCCGATGCCGCGCAGCAGCGAGCCGGGGTCGAGGTTCAGCACGTTGAGGACGAATCCGACGACGAAGCTGAGGATGAGCAGGCGGATGACGATGCCGCCGATATCGCCGCGCATGCCGCCTCAATCCTCCTTCGAGGCAAAGCGCAGCCCGCCGGCGACCTGCAGGGTCGGCACGATGTCGATCAGGTTGACGTTCACATGGGCCGGCGCATCCAGAACATAGACAATCGCATCGGCCACGTCCCGGGCCTGCAGAGGCTCGACCTCGGTATAGAATTTATGGGCCAGCTCGGCATCGCCCGTGGCCTGTTCCAGGAACTCGGTTGCCACCCGGCCCGGCGCGATTTCGGAAACCCTGACGTTTTTGCCGTACAATTCGTTGCGCAGCACTTGGCCCAGCATGTGAAGCCCGGCCTTGGCCGCGTTGTAGACCGACATATTGGGAAAGATCGCCAAGGCGCCGACCGAGGTCACGTTGACGATATGGCCACGATCCCGCGCGGCCATGCCCTTGGCGGCGGCGCGCAGCACATGGGTCGCAGCGCGCAGGTTGATGTCCAGCACCCGGTCGACCTGCTCGGCGGTCATCTCGAACAACGGGCCCGGCGGCACACCGGACCCGGCATTGTTGATCACGATGTCGGGCGACAGTTCGGCCATGGCGGCTTCGACCGCCGGGGTGTCCATCAGGTCGAGGGCGAGGGGCGTGCAGCCCGTCTCCTCGGCCAAGGCGTCCAGGCGGTCCGCCC
>JABIRQ010000048.1 GCA_018699755.1 Rhodospirillaceae bacterium
GAATTGATGATCTGATCCATCGCCTGCATGGCGAAGTTGAAGGTCATGAACTCGACGATGGGCCGCAGGCCCGCCATCGCCGCGCCGACCCCCAGGCCAGTGAAGCCGTGCTCGGTGATCGGCGTATCGATCACCCGCTTGTCGCCGAACTCCTCCAGCAGGCCTTGGCTGACCTTGTAGGCGCCCTGGTATTGGGCGACCTCTTCGCCCATCAGAAAGACCTCGCCGTCGCGCCGCATCTCCTCGGCCATGCCGTCGCGGATCGCTTCGCGCACGGTCTGCGTGGTCGTCGATCCGTCGTATTCGGCCTCGACATCTGGCCGCTGGGCCGCCTTGGGCGCCGCGCTGTCGGATTTGGCGCGCGCTTCCGGCTTGGGCGCGTCCGCCTTCATTTCCTCGCCTTCGTCCCCGTCTTCGTCCCCGTCTTCATCCGCGGGTGTTTCCGCCTTGGCTTGGGCGCTTTCCGCCGCGCCGTCGAGCGCATCCGCGTCCTCGCCGTCTTCCAGCAGCAGGGCGATCGGCGTGTTGATGGCGACCCCTTCCGTCCCGTCCCCGATCAGGATTTTCCCGAGCGTGCCGTCGTCGACCGCCTCGACCTCCATGGTCGCCTTGTCGGTCTCGATCTCGGCGATCACGTCGCCGGCGGCGATCTCGTCGCCTTCCTTCTTAAGCCAGCGCGATAGCGTCCCCTCGGTCATCGTGGGGGACAGCGCCGGCATCAGTACCTCGACAGGCATATCGCCTCCTTGAGTACGGCGTCTCTGCGTTTCGTCGCGCGGCGTTCAGGCCGCGGCCACGTCCTCTTTGAGAACGTCGGTATAGAGTTCGGAAGGATCGGGCTCCGGGCTGTCCTGGGCGAATTCGGCCGCTTCCTTAACCTGGGCGCGGACCTTCTTGTCGATCTCTTTCAGGTCGTCCTCACTCGCCAGCTTTTCGGCGAGGATGCGTTCCTTCAGATGCTCGATCGGGTCGCGCTCCTCGCGCACCTTCTGCACCTCCTCGCGGCTCCGGTACTTGGCCGGATCGGACATGGAATGCCCGCGATAGCGATAGGTCGCCATCTCCAGGATATAGGGGCCGGCGCCGCCCCGCGCATGGGCCAGGGCCTTGTCGGCGGCCGCCTTGACGGCGAGAACGTCCATGCCGTCGACCATCTCGCCCGGAATGCCGTAGGCGTGGCCGCGCTCGAACAAATCGCCGCCCGCGGCCGCGCGTTGGACCGAGGTGCCCATGCCGTATTTGTTGTTCTCGATGACATAGATCACCGGCAGGTGCCACAGCGCGGCCATGTTGAAGGACTCGTAGACTTGGCCCTGATTGACCGCGCCGTCGCCCAGATAGGCCATGCAGACATGGCCGTCCCCGCGATAGCGGTGGGCGAAGGCGATGCCCGTGCCGATCGGCACCTGGGCACCGACGATGCCGTGCCCGCCGTAGAAATTGCGCTCCTTGCTGAACATGTGCATGGAGCCGCCCTTGCCCTTGGAATACCCGGTGCGCCGCCCGGTCAGTTCCGCCAGCACGCCCTTGGGGTCCATGCCGCAGGCGATCATATGGCCGTGATCGCGGTAGCTGGTGACGACGGTGTCGCCCTCGATCGCCGCCGCCTGCATGCCCACCACCACGGCCTCCTGGCCGATATAGAGGTGGCAGAAGCCGCCGATCAGGCCCATGCCGTACATCTGGCCCGCCCGCTCCTCGAGCCGGCGAATCTCCAGCATTTCCTTGTAGAAGAAGAGCAGGTCCTCGGCGCTGTAGGACCCAGCCTTGGCCTTGCCGTTGCCCTTCGCGCCGACCTTTTGGGCCGCACCGGTCCCCTTCCGCCCCTTGGAGGCGGTCGCTTTCGATCGCGCCATGCTCACTCCCCGTTGCGAGCCCGAAAGCCCGTTTTGCCGGTGAGATTAGAGCATCGCCCGGCCTTCGGCCAGACCCATGAAAAAAGTCACCAGTAAGTAACAATTGGAAACGGCGATGGAGTCCGCATGACCGGAGCCGGGAGGCCCAGCTAGTTCAGGGCCGCGGCCCGCGGCAGCAGGATGATATACTCGTCCGGGCCGGCGTAATCGAGGGTCCAGCGCACCCGTTCGTCCAGCATGTCCGGATCCAGGCTTTCGGGCTTCAGCAGGGCGACCCGGTTATCCAGCCGACCGCGTTCCTTGCGAACCGAATCGAGCACCGCATTCGCCTCGTGGATCTGCTGCTTGTACAGCCACCAGGTGAAAACGCTGCGGTCGCCGGTCAGGCCGTGATAGGCGAAATAACCGATCAGCAGGGCGCCCAGGACGGGCGCCAGGATGAAGCGGGAGCGGCGGCGGATTTCGCGCAGGGCTGACATGACCGGCAGGGAATCACAGGCGATTCCCGTCGGTCAACAAGAATTTATAATAGAATCAAGATATTCTCGAACTTTCCTGAGTCTCTCTATAGGTAGTAAAAGACTCCCGCGGGACTCGCTGATTCCGCTAAGCGATTCTCCTTCAAAGGAATTTCAGTCACCCGCGACCACCTCGGCCAGGGCCGCCGCCGCCGCCTCCACCCCCGCGCGGTCCGCATCGAGATGGGTCAGCGCGCGCAGGGTCGTCGGGCCGAAGACGCCGATCCGCACGCCCTTGGCGACCAGGGCGTCGTGAATCTCCTGCGCGCCGCGTCCCGTGCCCGCGACGTCGATGAAGACGATATTGGTCTGGACCTGGTCCATATCGATGCCGATCCCCGGCACCTCGGCCAGGGCGGTGGCGAGGGCGCGTGCGTTGGCGTGGTCTTCGGCCAGGCGCTCGACATTGTTTTCGAGCGCGTAGAGGCCGGCCGCCGCGATGATGCCCGACTGGCGCATGGCGCCGCCGAACTGATGCTTGAACC
>JABIRQ010000131.1 GCA_018699755.1 Rhodospirillaceae bacterium
GAATAGCCGAGGCCCCTAGGAAGCGAATCGGCGGGGCGTTGCTCGCCGACAGCCGCGCCGAGACCAAGCCGAGCGACGCCGTCGGCACACTCATCCAGGGAATCGCCGACTCGATTTTCGGGAATATGGACAAGAGCAAGAGCGGGGACCGATAACCTCAGCCTCGCTCTACCCTAGACACGGCCCGTCGCGCATCCGCGCGGCGGGCCGTTGCTCTTTTGGCCGGCGCCCCGGACAGCTAGCATGGGCTCCCAAAGGGAGAAGGCATGACCGAACGCACGCACACAAGCGCCGAGACCATTGATGATGCGGTGTCCACGGATGCCTTCCTCGATCCCGCCGTCGCCGCCCCCCAATCCTGGGACAAGCTGGCCGCCTGGCTTGCCGGCCAGGGCATGGCGTTCGAGCCGACCCCGACCCCGCCCCAATTCGCCGGCGGATTCGGCAACCTCAACTACCGGGTGGAGATCGACGGCCGTCCCATGGTGCTGCGCCGCCCGCCCGCCGGGCCCCTGCCGCCCGGCGGCAACGACATGGGTCGCGAGCATCGGGTGTTGAGCCGGCTTTGGCGCGCCTTTCCCCTGGCGCCTCGCGCGACCCTGTTCTGCGAGGACGAGGCCGTCCTCGGCGCGCCCTTCTTCGTCATGGAGTACCGCCCGGGCCTCGTTGTCCGAGGCGACCTGCCCCCTGTCCTTCACGGACGCGGCGCGGCCTTGGGCCGCATGATGATCGAAACCCTGGCGGCCTTTCAGGCGGTCGATCCGGCGGCCGTGGATCTCGACACCCTAGGCCGCCCCGACGGTTTTCTCGAGCGGGCGGTCGAAGGCTGGATCAAGCGCATTCATGTGGCAACCGACGATTCGCCCCCGGCCGCCACAACGGAACTGGCCGCCTGGCTGCGCGCCAACCGGGTGCCCGACAGCGCGCCCACCCTCCTGCACAACGACTTCAAGCTCGACAACATCATCCTCGACGCGAACGACCCGATTCGCCCCGTCGCCGTCCTCGACTGGGATATGTGCACGCAGGGTGACCCGCTGTTCGATTTCGCCACCCTGCTCAGCTATTGGGTGCAGGCGGACGATCCGCCCGAAGCGATCGAATTCGCCCGCATGCCGACCCATACGCCGGGCTTCCTCTCGCGCGCGGAAGCCATGGAGCTCTATGCGAAGATCACGGGCCGCGACCTCTCGTACTTCCAGTTCCACCGCGTGCTTTGCCTGTTCAAGCTGGGAGTGGTGCTGCTCCAGCTCCATGCCCGCTACCGGCGCGGCATCACCAAGGACGAACGCTTCGAGCCGCTGGGCCGCATTGCCGAGGCAACCATCGGGTTCGCGCTCGAGGTCGCGCGCGGGAAGGCCAGCTAGCGCAGGTTGAGCCCGGCTAGTCCCGGCGCGCTTTGGGCCTCGACGAAGCACCGTTCGGCTCCCGCCTTGTAGCCGGCCGCATAGGCCGAATCCGATGCCATAAGAATGGAAAGGGCGGGATTGATGATTCGCATCGTCTGTGGTCCTTTCTGTCGATGAGACGCCTTCCCTTATACGCGCGTCCGAACCTCACACCGGATCACGATCCGCGGGTTCACGGCGAATTGAGCCGCTGCGAGGCCACGCCGGGCCGGACCGAAGGCTGACCGGCGATGACCGACATCTTGGTTTTTCAGTTCGTGACGCTGTTCGTGATGATCGATCCCGTGGGGGTCGCGGCGCTGTTCGTCGGTATCGCGGCCCATATCGCCGCGGCCGAGAGGCGGGCCATGGCCGTGCGCGGCGTCGCCATCGCCACCGTGGTGCTGGTCACCTTCGCGATCGTCGGCGACCTGCTGTTGCGAAGCATGGGCATTTCGCTCGGCGCGTTTCAGATTGCGGGCGGCGTGCTGTTCTTTCTGATCTCGATCGACATGGTCTTCGCCCGGCAAACGGGCCTGCGCTCGATCACGGAAAGCGAGGACGAAGAAGCCGTTCACAAGGCCGACGTCTCGGTCTTTCCCTTCGCGATCCCGCTGATCGCCGGGCCGGGCGCGATGACGTCGGTCGTCCTTCTGATGCGTCAGGCCGAAGGCGAGTTCGTACAACAGGCCTCGGTCATCATCGTGCTTGTCGCGGTGCTCGCGCTGACCCTCGCCGCCACCCTGATCGCGGACCGGGTCATGAAGGTTCTGGGCCAGACCGGCGTCAATGTCGTCAGCCGGGTGCTGGGCCTGATCCTCGCGGCCCTGGCGGTGCAGATCATGATCGACGGATTGATGAAGGTGGTCCCCGGCCTGGCCGGTTGACGGCTACTGCGCCGCGCGGAACTCCAGCCAGACGCCGCAGGCGAGATCGGGCGGCACGCGCAGGACGTCGCCCAGGTCGCCGAAGCCGATCTGCCCGGCGTTCAGGGCATCCCGAGCCCGATCCAGCGCGCTCACCCGCACCGACAGCACGGCTTGGAAGGGCGGCACGCCCTGCCCCTCGGGCGCCAAACCGGCATGGAAACGGCCAAGAGCCCCGGGCGCCACGAAACTCAACCTCTGGCCGCCCGAGACGATGGAGACCGCACCGTCCCCGCTCGACACCGCCGCGCCGGTCACCAGCCTGGAATAGGGACCCGTCAGCGCGTTCGGGTCCTCGACCACCAGAGTCAACGCAGTCAGGCAAACCGCCCCGTTGGGATGATCGAGCCAGCCGGGCGCGCGCTCCAGCTCCGGCGTCAGATGCTCGATGATGAAGCTCCACAATTTGGGGGAGCGCTCGTCCGGCCAGTCGATAGAGCGAAAGCGCGGATTGCGCTCCCCCGCCGGATCGTCGATCGGCCGGACGATCTCATCCGAGCGTGTCGCCTCTATCCCCTTCCCGCGCAGGTCTTCGACCGCCGCCGGGCCGTTCGCGGCCGCCCAGGCCAGGCCCATCAGCCCCTCGCCCTGGTCGACGAAGCGGTCGATGCGGTTGACGAATTTCGAGCGGTCGAGGATTCCCATCAACTCGATATAGTCGCGCTCGAAGACGATGCAGTGATTGCCCGTGCCCCAGCCCCGATGGCGGCCGAGCGGCGTCGTGGCGAAGCCGAGACGTTCAAATCGTTGGCGCGCCGCGGCCAGATCCCGCGCGCCGATCAGAACATGGTCGAAGCCCGCGAACGCCCCGTTCATCCCGGCCTGCCGTAGGTCTCGAAAACCTCGAGCACTTCTGCCATCCGGGCCTTGGACAGCAGCTTCGGCTTGCCGATCTGCAAGGCCCGCCAGTACTGGGCCGCCAGCGCCTCGACCTCCACTGCCAAATCGAGGGCCGCGGATAAGTTCTCGCCGTAGGCGACAAGCCCGTGATTTGCCATCAGGCAGGCCCGCCGCCCCTCCAGGGCCGCCATCACGGCATTCGACAAGGCGTGGGAGCCGGGCGTGGCATAGGCCGCGCAGGGGATCGAATCGCCCCCGGCAACGGCGACCATGTAGTGGAAGGCCGGTATCGACCGGCCCAGACAGGCCAGACTGGTGGCATGGGGCGGATGGGCGTGGACGACCGCGCCCGCCTCGGGCCGCGCGGTATAGATGGCACTGTGGAAGGGCCATTCGCTGGAGGGCTTGCCGCCGCCCCGCACCGTGCCGTCCCGTCCCATCGCCACGATATCGGCGGGCTTCATGGCCTCGTAGGCGAGACCGGACGGGGTGATGAGGAAACCCGTCCTGGCGCGCGCGCTGACATTGCCGGCTCGCCCCTGGTTGATCCCCAGGACGTTCATCCGGCGCGCGGTCTCGACGATCTCGCGCCGGAGGGCGCTCATCGCTTCAGGACGCGGCCGGCAACCGCGTCGAGCCGGGCCATCAAGGCCGGATCGCGCGCCTCGGGCGCGGTGATCACGGCGTTGTCCAGGGCATGATCGCAGCCATGGGGGCAAGGCTTGCCGTCGCCCGCGATCTGGGGCGCGGCCTCCTTGACCAGGGCGCGTCCTTGGTCCGCGTTGGCCAACAGGGTGGCGACGACGGCATCGACCGTGACCGCGTCGTGGTCCGGATGCCAGCAATCGAAATCCGTCACCATGGCAACCCCCGCGTAGCAGATCTCCGCCTCGCGGGCGAGCTTGGCCTCGGGCATCCCGGTCATGCCGATCACGTCGCATCCCCAGCTCCGATAAAGCTCGGATTCCGCCAGCGTCGAGAACTGCGGCCCTTCCATAGACAGATAGGTGCCGCCCATCTGGCAGGACACGCCCTGGCGCTTGAGCACGCCTTCGAGGGTATCCCGGAGACGGGCGCAGACCGGATCGGCCATCGAGACATGGACGACCAAGCCGGTGCCGAAGAAGGTCTTCTCGCGGGCGAAAGTGCGGTCGATGTATTGATCGACCAGGACGAATGTCCCGGGCGGCAGATGCTCCTTGAGGGAGCCGACGGCGCCGACCGAGACGATGTCGGTCACGCCGGCGCGCTTCATGGCGTCGATATTGGCTCGGAAATTGATCTCCCCGGGGGGAATCGGATGACCGCGACCGTGACGCGGCAGGAAGACCAGGCGCGTCCCGCCCAGGCGGCCAAACAGCAATTCGTCGGACGGCGCGCCGAAGGGCGATTCGACCGCCGCCCACCGCGTGTCTTCGAGACCTTGAATATCGTAGACGCCGCTACCGCCGATGACGCCGACGACGCGCTCCCTCGCAGGTTCTGTCATGACTGGCCTTCGGGCCGGGAGCGCACGGTCCCGGCGGACGTCAGTGGACGTCCGCCCAGACCTTGCGTTTGACGGCGTAGAGCAGGCCCGAGAGCACCAGCAAGAACAGGATCACCTTGATGCCGAGTCGCTTGCGCGTTTCCATCTCGGGCGACGCCGCCCAGGCCAGGAAAGTCGTGACGTCGGCCGCCATCTGCTCGACCGTCGCCTCGGTGCCGTCCTCGTAGTCCACTCCGTCCGCGAAAAGCGGCGGCGGCATGGCGATCTGGTTGCCGGAGAAGGCGTCGTTGTAATACATGCCCTCCATCAACTCGACCCCTTTTGGGGCCTCGTCGTGGTAGCCGGTCAGCAGGCCGTAGAGATAGTTGGCGCCGTCGGCGCGGGCCTTGACGATCAGCGACAGGTCGGGCGGCAAGGCGCCGCCGTTGGACGCCCGGGCCGCGTTCTCATTCGCAAAGGGCGAAGGAAAACGGTCGGAGGGCTTGCCGTCGCGCTCGAACATGTCGCCCGCGTCGTCCGGCCCATCCGCGATCGTATAGTCGACCGCGATCGCCTTGACCTCGCCTTCGGTGAAGCCGACGTCCTGGAGATTGCGGAAGGCGATGTATTTGAGGCCGTGACAGGAGGCGCAACTCCCCTGAAAGACCTGCAATCCGCGCCGCAGGGCCGCCCGGTCGTAAGTCCCGAAAATGCCCTGGAAACTCCAGTGCCGCTCGCCGACCGTGCCGCCGCCGGAGGCCTGCGCCGCCGTCGCGATGCCCAGTCCCAGGATCGCGGCCGCGAGGCCGGTGACGATTCGCCGCGTCATCACGCCGTCTCCGTTCATTGGCCCGCTCCCGCTCCGCCCTTCGTGACCGGCTCCGAAATGCTGGTCGGCAAGGGCAGTGTCCTCTCCGTCCGGCCGAGGATCGGCAGGAGCAGCAGGAAGTGGAAGAAATAATAGGCCGTCGTAAGCTGGCCGAGATGGACGTATTGCACGAAGAACGGCTTGTCGCATTCCTCTTCCCCGTTCTTGCCCGCCGCGTCGGCCTTGGCGACGCAGGCGTTGTACTCGTCGTTCGCCGCCTGGACGCTTTCCTGGCTCGCGATCAGCGGATCGTTCGGCGCCTTCGCCCCGACATAGCCGAGGACCACGCAGTCGATGATCAGGATGATGAAGAACCATTTGAACACCGGCCGGAACGTGCCGCTGCGGACCCGGCTGGTATCCAGCCAGGGCAGTACGAAAAGCACCAGGATCGAGGCGAACATCGCGATCACGCCAAGCAGCTTGGCCGGCATGAACCAGATGTCGAAGTCGAAGGCGCGCAGGACCGCGTAGAAGGGCAGGAAGTACCATTCGGGCACGATGTGGGCCGGCGTCACCAGAGGATTCGCTGGAATGTAGTTGTCCGGATGCCCCAGATAGTCCGGGAAAAAGAAGATGAAGACCGCGTAGACGACGAAAAAGAGGGCGGCCCCAAACAGGTCCTTCACCGTGTAATAAGGATGGAAGGGAATGCTGTCCTGCGGCCCCTTCATGTCGATGCCCTTGGGATTGTTCGAGCCATGGACGTGCAGCGCCCAAAGATGCAGGACGACCACGCCGACGATCACGAAGGGCAGCAGATAGTGCAGCGAGAAGAAACGGTTGAGGGTCGGATCGTCGACCGAGAAGCCGCCCCACAGCCAGGTCACGATCGAATCGCCGACCAGCGGAATGGCCGAGAACAGATTGGTGATGACCGTGGCGCCCCAGAAGCTCATCTGGCCCCAAGGCAGGACATATCCCATGAAGGCGGTCGCCATCATCAGCAGAAGGATGATGATGCCGAGCCACCAGAGCACCTCGCGCGGGCTCTTGTAGGAGCCGTAGTAGAGGCCGCGGAAAACGTGGATATAGACGACGATGAAGAACATCGAGCCGCCGTTGGAATGGATGTAGCGCAACAGCCAGCCGTAGTTCACGTCGCGCATGATGCGCTCGACCGAACCGAAGGCGAGATTGGCGTCGGCCGTGTAGTGCATCGCGAGGACGATGCCCGTCACGATCATGACGACCAGCATGATCCCGGCCAGGGAACCGAAATTCCACCAGTAGCTGAGGTTCTTCGGCGTCGGATACTCATGCAGCTCGTGATGCATGAAGGTGAAGATCGGCAAGCGGTCGTCGAACCACTTGATCATCCGGTTGTTCATTGTGGGCGCAGCCATCTCCGGTTCTCCCTCAGCCGATCTTGACGGTCGAGTCGTCGAGGAACTCGTATACCGGCACCACCAAATTCGTGGGCGCCGGCCCCTTCCGGATACGGCCGGAGGTGTCGTAATGGGAGCCATGGCACGGGCAGAACCAGCCGCCCCAATCGCCGCGATCGTCCGTCGGCTTCTGCCCCAAGGGCACACAGCCAAGATGGGTGCAGATGCCGACGAGGACGAGCCATTCGGGCTTGATCACCCGTTCGGCATCGGTTTGCGGGTCTCGCAACCGGCTGACATCGACGGCCTCGGCTTCCTGAAGCTGCTTGTCGGTGCGGCGGTCTATGAAGACCGGGCTACCGCGCCATTTGACGGTGATGCGCTGGCCGGTCTCGACCGCCGAGAGATCGGCCTCGATCGTCGACAAGGCAAGAGTGTCGGCGGCCGGGTTCATCGAATCGATCAGTGGCCAAACCGCCAGCGCGGCGCCCAGAGCGCCAAAAGCGCCGGTCGCCAGATACAAGAAGTCTCGGCGTGTTTCGCCTTCGCCGTGCGGCGCGTGGCCGGCCGCCTGCCCGGTAGTCGCCATATGCTAAACCCCGTCCAAATAAATCCCTGCACCCGCGTCCAGAACCGTTCGGGAGGACGATCCTGCAGGCTGCGGCGGCTCCGATCAAAATCCCCCTCGGAACCTCCCATCCTGGGCGGACCCGAGGGGTATAATCGAAATTCCAGGCCATTGCAAAGTACGCCAAGCCTCGAAAGCGAACCAAAATGCGCATGGTGCTCTACCAGCCGGACATACCCCAGAACGCCGGGGCGATTCTGCGCCTGGGCGCGTGCATGGGTGTCGCCGTGGATATCGTGGAACCATGCGGTTTTGCCCTGTCCGACGCCCGTATGCGCCGGGCCGGTATGGACTATCTCGACCGCGCGGCGCTGACGCGGCATGCCTCCTGGGACGCCTATCTCGCCGCCCGCGGCGGAGGCCGGCTGATCCTGCTGACCACGACCGGCGCGACCCCGCCCGCAGCCTTCCGCTTCACGCTGGAAGACAACCTGCTGCTCGGGCA
>JABIRQ010000047.1 GCA_018699755.1 Rhodospirillaceae bacterium
GTCGCATCCGGCATGATCAGGCGTTGCGCGCGCCGACCACCGCGACGGACCGGCGGGACAGCAGGGCCGCATCGCCCAACACGGTGAACGCCGGCGGGGCATCCTCGATCTCCGCCAGCAAGGGTGGGTAATCGGCATCGCCCCAGATGATATGGCGACCGCCCAAGGCCTCAGCCGCCGCGAACTCATCCTCGGCTCGATCTAGAGAGCAGATTCGGACCGAGCCGCGACGCCCGCCCCGCCGGGACAGCGTGGGCAGGGCCGCGAGCGCTTCGGCCGCGTTGGCAAAACGGGCCATCAGACGGCGAAAGGTGATCGGGCCGATGTTTTCGCTGCGGATCAGGCGCAGGCGGCCGATCCGCTCCTGCTCCGTCGCATCCGGCATGATCAGGCGTTGCGCCCCGGCGGCGGCTTGTCCGCCGCTTGCGCGGTTTCGCCGATCCGGCTTTCCTCGCCCTTGAAGATGCGGCCTAGATTGGGGATGTGCTTGAACATGATGACGACGGCCAGGAACAGGCCGAATTCCGCGACCTGCTGATCCGCCAGCACCTTGGCCAGGCCGGGCGCCGCGATGAAGGCGATCAGCGCGGCGAGCGATGAGTAGCGCGTGACGACGGCGACGATCAGCCAGATGGCGGCGCAGGCGGCGGCCAGTTGCCAGGCCATCGGAATCAGCACGCCGAAGGCCGTGGCCACGCCCTTGCCGCCCCGACCTTTCAGCCAGATCGGCGCGATATGGCCCAGCATCGCGCCGCTGGCCGCGAAGACCATGGCGTCGGGCCCGTAGCGCAAGCCCACAAGGGCGGCCACGGCGCCCTTGCCCGCGTCGAGCGCCAAGGTCAGGGCCGCGAGATCCTTGCGCCCGGTGCGCAGGACGTTGGTCGCGCCGATATTGCCCGAGCCGATCTTGCGGACATCGCCCAACCCGGCGATCCAAGCGATCAGTAGGCCGAAGGGGATGGAGCCGAGCAGATAGCCGACGGCGCCGAGCACCCAGAACTGCCAAGTGTGCGAAAAGTCGCCGAGTAGGTCGGGCATGTTCGGCGCCTCCGGTCAGTCGTCGAGAGTGTAGACCGTGCGCCCGTCGACCACGGTTCGCAAGACTCGCCCCTGGACCGGGCGGCCGTCAAAGGCCGAGTTCTTGGCCTTGCTGTTGAGTTCGTCGTCCTCGATTTGCCAGGGCCGGTCGGGATCGAACAGGACCAGAGCGGCGGGGCCGCCCCGGGTCAGTCGTCCGCTGCGCAGGCCCAGCAGGTCGGCCGGCCGGCAGGTCAGCCGGGCCAACACCTCGAGCAGCGGCATATGGCCGTTATGGACCAACTCGAGAGAGATCGGCAGCAGGGTTTCCAATCCGACCACGCCGAACTCGGCCTGGGTGAAAGGCAGGCGCTTGGAATCCTGGTCCTGGGGCGCGTGGTCGCTGGCGATCACGTCGATCGTGCCGTCCTTGATGCCCTCGATCACGGCGCGCCGGTCGGCTTCGGCGCGCAGGGGCGGCGAGACCTTGGCGAAGGTACGGTAGTCGCCGACCGCCATCTCGTTCAGGGCGAAGTAGTGGGGCGCGGTGTCGCAGGTCACCGGGAGGCCGTCGGCCTTGGCTTCTCGGACGCGTTGGATCGCCCCGGCGGTCGAGAGATGGGCGGCGTGATAGCGCCCGCCGGTCAGTTCGACGAGGCGCAGGTCGCGTTCGACCATGATTGTTTCGGCCATGGCGGGAATGCCCTTGAGGCCGAGGCGCATGGCGATTTCGCCTTCGTTCATTTCACCGCCGGCAGCCAGGCTCGGCTCTTCCGGATGTTGGATGATCGGCTTGCCGAAGGCGGAGGCGTAGGACAGGGCGCGGCGCATCACCGTGGCGTCGGCGGTCGCCCGAACCCCGTCGGTGAAGCCCAGCGCCCCGGCCTCGGCCATGAGGCCGATTTCGGTGATCTCGCGCCCTTCCAGGCCGCGGGTCAGCGCGCCGTAGGCATAGACCTTGACCAGCTTCACCTCGCGCGCGCGACGGGCGACGAATTCCAGGACCGAGACGTCGTCGATCGGCGGGTCGGTGTTGGGCAGACAGACCATGGCGGTGACCCCGCCCGCCGCGGCCGCGCGGCTGCCGCTCTGAATCGTCTCCTTGTGCTCCTCGCCCGGGTCGCGCAACTGGACCCGGATATCGATCAGGCCGGGGGCGAGGCAGGCGCCCTTGCAATCGACCGTCTGAGCGTCGTCGGGCACGCCGACTTCGAACTGGCCGCCGGCGAACAATCCGGCGCCGAACTCGGCGATCGTTTCGCCGTCGACCAGCACCCCGCCGGGGGCGTCGAGACCGCCGGCCGGATCGAGCAGGCGCGCATTGACATAGGCGACCTTGCCCGCCGCCTTTTTGCCGCCGCTCACGGTCACCCTGATGTATCCCCGTCGTTTTCGGCCAGGCTCGGCAAGCGGCCGGCCAAGGTTTCGAGACAGGCCATGCGCACCGCCACGCCCATCTCGACCTGCTCGTGAATCAGGCTGCGCCCGACATCGTCGGCGACTTCGCTGTCGATTTCGACCCCGCGGTTCATCGGGCCTGGATGCATGATCAGGGCTTCCGTCTTGGCCGCGCGGAGCTTCTCGTAGTCGAGGCCCCAGAAGTGGAAATACTCGCGCATCGAGGGCACAAAACTGCCGCTCATCCGCTCCGACTGCAGGCGCAGCATCATGACGATGTCGCAATCGGCGATGCCCGGCGCCATCTCGGTAAAGACCTCGACCCCGAGTCGGTCGGCCTGCCCTGGGACAAGGGTCGGCGGGGCGACGATGCGCACACGGGCACCCATCGTGTTCAGCAGATGGATGTTCGAGCGGGCGACGCGGCTGTGCATGACGTCGCCGCAGATCGCCACCGTCAGCCCGGCGAGCCGGCCCTTGCGGCGGCGGATGGTCAGGGCGTCGAGTAGGGCCTGGGTCGGGTGCTCGTGGCTGCCGTCCCCGGCGTTGATGACCGAGCAGTTGACCTTCTGGGCGAGCAGCGCGACGCCGCCCGAGAAGGGGTGGCGCACGACCAGCACGTCGGCATGCATGGCGTTCAGGGTCATCGCCGTGTCCATCAGGGTCTCGCCCTTCTTGATGGCGCTGTCGCTGACCGAGATATTGATGACGTCGCCACCCAGGCGCTTGCCCGCCAGTTCGAAGCTGGTGCGCGTCCGGGTCGAGGTCTCGAAGAACAGGTTGATCAGGGTGCGCCCGCGCAGCACGGACTGTTTCTTGTCCGGCCGGCGGTTCTGCTCGACATAGGTCTCGGACAGGTCGAGCAGGAGGGTAATCTCGTCCGGCGACAGGCCCTCGATGCCCAAGAGATGCTTGTGCGGAAAGCGGGATCCGTCGATGGGGGCGTGCGCAACGCTCATGCTAGGGCGCGACTATACGGCGCGTCTGCCGAGGGCGGCAAGAAGGAGCAGTGCATGACACCAATGTCGCGAATCCGCTTCGCCAAATGGGTTGTTTTTGGATCTCGGGCTGTGCTACCTGCGATAGATAAAATAATATGTTACTCAAAACAGGGAGTATTGCAGCGATGGGAATCGGATCCTTTACCGGTGGCGAGTTCAGCTTTGTCGTGACCGCAAGCCACGCCATGGACAATGTTGAGAAGGCGGAATGGTAGGCGCTTTTTATCAATGCTTCCCGCGCCCTTTACGAAGCCACGGAGGGCCAGCTCAAGTTTGGCAAGATCTTCTTTGCCGACGAGGGCTGGGGGCTCGGCACCTGCGAATTCGCCTTGCATCCGGTCAATGGGACATCCTACGCGACTTTCGGCGAATACGGCAGCATCGGGCGATCGATACAGCTTTTCCAGGACGTGCGCACCGATGGCGACGAACGCGCGATAGTCCACGAGTTCGGTCACCATGCCTTTGCTCTCGGCGACGAGTATACGGGTCCGGTGTTGAGGGATGCGGTCGATCAGGGCACGACCTTCCCGCAATGGGCAAACGACGATTTTCGCCTGGTGCCTCTCGCCGATGCCCAAAACGATCCGGCGCTGCTCGATTCCGCCTATGCCATCATGGTCTACGGCGGGCGGGCCGAGCGCCGGATCGTCGCGAGCTACGACGGCGTCGTACCTTTCGGCCCACCGCAACCCGGGGACGGCGAGAACGTCCTGCGTCTATATGCCGGCTTTGACGCCAGCCCCCACGAGGCGGATTACGCCTTCGTCTATTTCCAGCCGCAATATAGCCCGGACACCGGATTTCAGATCGGCTGCGCCCCACCCGGCGGAAATGCGGACTTCTGTTTGATGGAGCGCTATCACGCCAACCCCGCCATGACGGAATTCTGCTCCGCCTCGAATCATGACGAGAATGGTGACACCGCCCATCATGCGGTGCACGGCAAGTCTTGCTGGGAAGTTATCCAAGAGACGATGCTGGCGCGCTACGACCACACGATGCTGCTGCCCGATCCGGCCGTGCCCGGCGATACGACCCAGGACTTTCCGATCTTTTTCGATCTCGCCAAGGAAGCGCGAATCGCCTTGGTGATGGATCGTTCGGGCTCGATGTCCCAGAACAGCAAGATGCAAGGCGCGCGCTTCGGCGTCGAACAGTGGATTCGCGCCTCGGCGGAGGAGGGCGATTTCATGTCCGTCTCCTGGTTCAACGAGTCCGTCGAGACGCCGCTTGCCCTAACGAGTTTCGACAACGCGGCCGCGCTCGATGGCCTGGTGGCCCAGGCCAACGACACCGCGCCCGGCGGCTATACCAACATTCGGGACGGCCTCTACGAGGCCATCGCCCAGATCGAGTCCCGCGACGGCCGCGCCGCGTTGCAGGCCATTGTTTTGTTGACCGACGGCATCCACAACCGGCCGGAAGGCAGTTCACTGCTCGAGGCCGTGCCGAGCCTTCAGGAGGCCGGCATCGCGGTCTATGTTATCTACTTGGGCGGGCCGGAGACGGTAGAGCTCGGCGAGCTTGAGCAGCTTGCGTTGGAGACCGGCGGCGCCATCACCGACGTCTACGGCCTTGGGCAGTCCACTGACGCGAATATACAGGCGGCCGCCATCGCGATCGAAATGGCGGGAGTCAACGGTGTCCTGCGTGACGGCCTCGTCGAGGTCGATTCGGACAACGTCGAGGGCTTTGCGCCGGGCGATCCCTTGCCGGCGAAGATTCGCAAGACCAAGACACCAAGTCTCACGACCCTGCTGGGCTGGTTCGATGCCGCATCCCTGCGAACGCTGAAAGGCGGGCCTGGCCGGCCCGTCGCGACGGCCCGGTTCCTTGTCGAGAAGGGGGCTCTGCGCGCACGGTTCACCGTTGCCCATGGCCTCAAGGATGAGGTTAGCCTTTTCCTGATCGATCCCTCGGGCAAGGTCGTGCCGTTCGGTGGCCAGAAGGCGTCTCTCGTCGATCCCGTCGGCTCGCCCTTCGCCATGGCCTTTCTTGACAAGCCCAAGCCAGGGCGCTGGACCGCCGTCATGGTGCGCACCAATGTCGGCGGATCGTCGATCCTGCGCCATGCCGCGGTCGTCGAGAACCGGCAAATCGTGGCGCGTGCCGACTGCGATCGCGTCGTTCCGAACGGCGGCGCGATAAGGCTTTCGGCGTCGGCCAAATGGGGCGACGACCTGACCAATCTCGATGTGCGCGCACGTATCGTCGGTCCTGACGGGTTGGTTCACGAGGTGGGGCTGGATGACGGCCGACCGGGCGACCCGGGCTCCGGGCGCTATCGCGGCGTCTTCGATCCGGCCGTGCCCGGGCGCTACCGGGGTCTGGTCACTGTCCTATGCCGCGGAGATGCTAACCGCGCGGGGGCCATGCACCGGTTGATGCATACTTCTCCGGGCGGGGCGGACAAGGCGGAAAAAACCAAGGAGAAGGGGGTTTCGCTCGACCTTCGCACCGAGGCCCCGACCTTCGTGCGTCGTGTGCCGATCTATTTCGACGTCGGCGGTCGGCCCGTGCCCAAGGACCTTGACGGA
>JABIRQ010000109.1 GCA_018699755.1 Rhodospirillaceae bacterium
AACATTGACGTCGGCGCGCATCCCCGGCGCAAGGCGGCGCACCGAATCGCGCAGCATCGCCGCCGGCGGCACCCGCTGCAGGATAGCGCTGACCGTCGTGAGGACGAGGGGCGGCTTGCTGTCCTCGCTCAGCCGCGCGAAGGCCGCCATGCGGCGGCTGATCACGGCCGGGTTGGGCGAGGCCCGGTCGTAGGGCAGGCAATCCCAGGCCGGGACCTGGACCACCTCCAGCGCGGGCGCGAAAAAGGCGATCTCTCCCGCCAGGGCGGCCATGCGCGGCTCGTCCCGGGCGACATGGAGGATTGTCTGCGCGAATTTCGCCGGCGTAGCTCAGGCGGCGGCCTGTCTCGAAGACGAGGCGCGGCGCGGTCATGCGCCGGCCTTCGGCAGGCGAAATTCGCGCAGACGAGCCATGATGGGGCCGTCGCAGTCGGCCGGCACCGGGACCTGACCGGTCAGCCACGCGTAAAGGTCGGGATCGGCGAACTCCAGAATCCGCTCGAACTCCTCCAGTTCCGGGCCGCTCATGCCGCACAGATGGGATTCGGCGAAGCCGCCGATCAACAAATCCATTTCCCGCGTGCCCCGATGCCGGCTGCGATATAGCAGGCGCCGTCGCCGCGCGTCCGGCTCTCCGGACATGCTTTCGATCTCCCTCTGGACGTGGGAGTGTTATGTAGAGGCTTCGCCCGCCCCTGTCAGCTTTCCAGCCCCGGATTCGCACGCAAATGCGCCCCCAGGTTCTCTTTTCCCTTTTCGCGCCCGTCACCAAGCTGCCGGGCGTCGGCCCGCGCATCGCCCAGGCCCTGGCGCGTGTGGCGGGAGAGCGCATCGTCGACCTGCTCTGGCATCTGCCGAGCGGCGTGGTCGACCGGCGCTACGCACCGCGCCTGGCCGATGCCGTCGCGGACCGGGTCGCGACGGTGACGATCACGGTCGAGGCGCACAATGCGCCGCCGCCTGGGCGCGGGCGCATCCCCTACCGGATCACCTGCTCGGACGGCACGGGCACCCTCACCCTCGTCTTCTTCCATGCCCAAGGCGACTATCTGGAAAAGACCCTGCCGGTCGGCGAGCAGAGGGTCGTGAGCGGCCGGATCGAAGACTATCAGGGCACCCTCCAGATGACTCATCCGGACCATATCGTGCCGGTCAGCGAGGCCGAATCGGTCATGCGGGTGGAGCCCGTCTATCCCCTGACCGCCGGATTGACCCCGCGCAGCCTCGGCAAAGCGATCCAGGGCGCTCTTGCGCTTGCGCCGGAACTCGACGAATGGGCGGATGGGCCGCTCAAGACCCAACGGGGCTGGGCCGGCTGGCGCGACGCGCTGCTCGCCGCCCACGCGCCCGACAGTGCGGCGGCCTTGGAGCCAACGACCCCCGCCCGCATGCGTCTCGCTTATGACGAATTGCTGGCCAGCCAGCTCGCCCTGCTGCTCGTGCGCGCGCGCCAGCGCCAGATGCCCGGCCGCGCCACGAAGGGCGACGGAGCCCTGCGCGAAAAGGTGCTGGCCGCCCTGCCCTTCTCCCTCACCGGCTCCCAGCGCATGGCGATTGCGGAGATCGAAGCGGATATGGGCAGCGAAGCGCGCATGCTGCGCCTGCTTCAGGGCGATGTCGGCAGCGGCAAAACCCTGGTCGCCCTGATGGCCATGCTGGTCGCGGTCGAGGCCGGGCGCCAGGCGGCCATGATGGCGCCGACCGAGATCCTGGCGCGCCAGCATCACGCGACGATCATGCCCCTGGCCGAGGCCGCCGGGATCGAGGTCCTGTTGCTGACCGGGCGCGACAAGGGTAAGGCGCGCGCGGCGGCGCTGGAACGCCTGGCCGCAGGCGAGATCGCCCATGACATGGGACTGATCTGCACCTTCATGCCCAAGTCCGACAGCTTTCGCACCGGCAACGGCATGCACATGCATCTCTCAGTCACCGACAAGGACGGAAAAAATCTGTTCCACGACGACGACGACAAGAACGGTATGGGCCTGTCGGCACTTGGCTATCAGTTTGCCGGGGGGTTGATAAAGCACGCGAAAGGCTTGTGCGCCCTAGGTGCGCCGACGGTCAACAGCTACAAGCGGCTGGTGGTTGGTGACGCGCTGTCCGGCGCAACTTGGGCACCCGCCTACATCTCGTTTGGCGACAACAATCGCTCGTCCATGCTGCGGGTGCCCTATGGACGCCTTGAGTTGCGGACTGCTGACGGCGGCTGCAATCCCTATTTGGCAATCGCGGGCGCATTGGCCGCGGGTTTAGATGGCATCGACAATGACCTGGACCCAGGGGTGATCGCCAATTTCAAC
>JABIRQ010000467.1 GCA_018699755.1 Rhodospirillaceae bacterium
CGCACTATCGAGGCGGTTTTGGAAACGGCGGACGTCTTGCGATAAGCTTGCTGTCGAGGCCTATCCTTCGACATCGCCAAGGCGAGTCTTGGGCGGCAAAACCGAATTAAAGTATTACCGGAACGAAACTGCCATAACCATTGCAAATCGTTCGCCTTACTGGCATGGTCACCGTGGCGAGTAGGGGGATTCCAGCTTGTCTAAAGCATTACTGGCGACGCAAGGGTAGTCATGAGACTAACCAAAACCTGCGCGGTCGTTTTTGGGGCGGCTCTCGTCCTCGGAGGGTGTTCGTTTTCGGATGACGTGCTGTGGCCGTCGCTATCCGGCGAAGATCCAAAGGGATCGTCAGCATCCGCCGAAGGCGAAACCGTGGTGGTCGAGCAATATGGCGCGACCACGGTCCAATTTGCCCAAGCCCCGCCGCCTTTAGGGACGACGGTGTATCAGCCCGTGGCGGTCGCCGCTGGCGCGCCGACGGGCACCTATGTCGGCCAGAAGGTCGAGGAATTGCGCGGCCAGTTGCTCCAGCTCCAGAGCGTGATCGGCAGCAACAGCGACACCCTGCAAGGTCAGCGCGACCGCACGGCGGGCAACGCCGAGGGGTATCACGCGCTGGTCGCCAACATCAATTCGCGGCTCCAGATCGGCACGACGCCGAGCAACCCGATCCTCGTCAACCAATGGAATCAAGCCCAGGGTCAGCTCGACCAGATCAATGGCGATGTCGGGATCCTGAACCAGCTTTCCAACGACATCGCGACCAATTCGTCGACGGCGGCCTACATCCTCGAATCGGTGCGCGCGACCTATGGGTTGGGCGGCGCGGTGGACGAGGATCATCTGCAACTCGCCGTTCTCGAGGACGAGGTCAACAAGACCGTCGTCTCGATCGACCGCCTGCTGAACGAGCTGAGCGAGGACATCCGCCGGCAGAGCAGCTATGTCGGGCGCGAGCGCAGCAACCTCACCACCCTCTCCGTCGCGGTCAAGAACGGCGAGATGTTCGGCTCCAGCCTGCAGAACCGCGCTTTCGCCGCGGCCCCGCTGACTGGCGGCGGCGCGCCGGCGCAACTCAGTTCTGCGGCGAGCGGGCGGCCGTTGGTCGTGATCCGCTTCGACAATCCGAATGTCCAGTACGAGGAAGCCCTCTACACCGCGATGAGCCGCGCCCTCGAGCGCCGGCCGAGCGCGACCTTCGAGTTGGTCGCCGTCGCGCCGACCAAGGGCTCGTCGGGCGAAATCGCCCTGGCTTCCGCCAATTCGAAGCGCCAGGCCGAGCAGGTGTTGCGCTCGCTCACCAATATGGGCCTGCCCACCGACCGGATCAGCCTGTCGGCGACGACCAGCAGTTCGGCGCGCAGCAACGAGGTTCATATCTACGTGCGCTGATCGCCACGAACCAAAACAATCGGGGCGGCGTGCCGAAAGGGGCGCCGCCCTTTTCCTTGCCCAGCGTTGCGAAATGCCGGGGCAAGGGCCTACAAAGAGCCTCGCGCGCATGGCACGGAGAGAGGTGGCGATGGCGGAGAGCGGCCCGTTCAACAAGGACTTCCCCGTGTCCTGGGAGGAGTTGCATCGCGACGCCAAGGCCCTTGCTTGGCGTCTTGTCGAAGCCGAACCCTGGCAAGGCGTCGTGGCCATCGCGCGCGGGGGCCTCGTGCCCGCGGCCATCGTCGCCCGCGAACTCGAGATTCGGGTGATCGAGACCGTCTCGGTTTCCAGTTACGACCATCAGGACCAAGGCGAAGTGCGCGTCCTGCGCGCGCCGACCCGGGACTCCGACGGCGAAGGCTGGCTGATCGTCGACGATCTGGTCGACACGGGCCGCACGGCGGCGGTCGTCCGCGCCATGATGCCCAAGGCCCATTTCGCAACGGTCTACGCCAAACCCGCGGGGCGGCCCCTGGTGGACACCTTCGTCACCGAGGTGAGTCAGGACACCTGGATCCATTTCCCGTGGGACCTGTCGCCGCAATTCGTCCAGCCCATCGCCGGCCAGCGCGGCACGCGCTGAGGTGGGGCGGACGCCGCTTCCCGCAACCGGCCTGGCGCTTCTCGCCTTCATCACCCTGGGCTGGGGCCTCAACTGGCCGGCCATGAAGATCGCCCTGGCCGAGATCGAGCCCTGGACCTACCGGGCGGCGATGGGGACCGGCGGCGCGATCTGCCTTTTCCTGCTTGCCCTGGCCTTGCGTCAATCGCTTAAGGTCCCCCGCCGGGAATGGCCGACGATGGTCGTCGCGGCGCTGCTCAACTTCACGATCTGGCAGGCTGCCGTCGCCTATGGCGTCGCCATCATGCAATCCGGCCAGGCTTCGGTCATCGCCTTCACCATGCCCCTCTGGGCCGTGCTGTTCGGCGCCATCTTCCTGGGCGAGCGCCTTGGACCGCGCAAGCTGCTCGGTGTCGCGCTCGGTGTCGGCGGCATCGTGATGCTTGCGACCGGGGCCGGCGATTCGGCGGCGATCCGCCCGCTCGGCGTGGTCTTCGTGCTCATCGGCGCAATCTCCTGGGCGGCGGGCACCGTCTATATCAAACACGCGCGTTTCTCCACGCCCGTCATCGCCCTGGCCGCCTGGCAGGTGGCGATCGGCACCGCGCCCATGATCTTGATCGCCTGGCTGCTCGAGGATTTCCGGATCGGCCATGCCAGCGGCGACGCCGTGGCCGCGATGGCCTTCACGGTACTGATTCCCTTCGTGCTGTGCTACGCGGCCTGGTTCAAGGTCATCAGCCTGTTTCCCGCCAGCGTCGCCTCCGTCGGCATCCTTCTGGTCCCGGTCGTCGCCGTGTTCAGCGGCGCCCTGATCCTGGGCGAGGATCCGGGCTGGACCGGCTACGCCGCCCTGGTCCTCGTCCTCGCGGCCCTCTATCTCGTCCTGCTGCGTCCGGACAAAGAGGCGCCCGGATAATCCCTGCGCGGGCCCCGTTCAGCCGCCGACAGCGATATTGTCGATCAGACGCGTCCGGCCGAGCCAGGCCGCCGCCAGCAGGCGCGCAGGCCGGCCCGCATCGCCGACGGGCGCCAGGGAGTCCGGGTCGCGCAGCTCGACATATTCCACCCGGTCGAATCCGGCATCGACCAGCCGCCGCCGCGCCCGCCCGATCGCCAGGGTCGCATTCTCGCCCAGCTCGATCGCGGCGGCGAGGGCGACCAGTTCGCCATACAGGGCCGGCGCGATGCGGCGTTGCGCCGGATCGAGATAGACGTTGCGCGACGACAGAGCCAAACCGTCCGCTTCGCGCACCGTCAGCACGCCGACGATTTCGACCGGGATGTCCAGATCCGCGGCAACCCGCTTGATCACCTGAAGCTGCTGGTAATCCTTCTCGCCGAAGAAGGCGGCGTCCGGCAGGGCTTGGAGCAGCAGCTTGCTGACCACGGTCGCCACGCCGTCGAAATGGCCGGGCCGATGCCCGCCGCACAGGCCCTCGGAAACGCCGGCGACATGGACCGCCGTGGCGAAGCCGCCAGGATAGATTTCCTCGACCCCCGGCGCAAAAAGCAGATCCGTCCGGTGGGCGCGAAGCTTGTCCGCATCCTCTGCCTCGGTCCGGGGATAGGCGCCGAAATCCTCGGTCGGGCCGAATTGCGCCGGATTGACGAAGATCGTCGCGATCACCCGATCGCACCGCGCCTGGGCAGCCTGCACCAGGGCGAGATGGCCGTCATGCAGCGCGCCCATGGTCGGCACCAGCCCGACGGTCTCGCCGCGGGAGCGCCAATCCCGGACCTGCGCGCGCAGGCTGGAGACGGTGCGCACCGTCTCCAGCAGCCTGCCTTCCGCGGGCGCGGCGGCGTCCTGCCGACCGCCGTTCATGCCTTGCCGTCCCCGGCCGCGTATACATGCTCCGGTCCCGGAAAGCGCCGGGCGCGCACATCCTCGCCATAGGCGGAAACGGCGCTCCGCACCGTTCCGGCAAGCTCGGCATATTGCCGCACGAAGGGCGGCGTGAAATCCGGGAACAGGCCCAACAGGTCATCGGTCACGAGAATCTGGCCGTCGCAGCGGGACGATGCGCCGATGCCGATGGTCGGCACGGCGACGCGCCCGGTGATTTCTTCGGCCAGGGTTTCGACCGTGCCCTCGACCACGATCGCGACCGCGCCGGCTTCGGCCACCGCATCGGCGTCCGCCGCGATGCGCCGAGCTTCCTCGGGCGAACGGCCGCGCGCGCCGAAACCGCCGAGCATATTCACCGCCTGGGGAGTCATGCCGATATGGCCGATGACCGGCACGCCGCGCGCGGACAGGAAGGCGATCGTCTCCGCCATCGCCTGGCCGCCTTCCAGCTTGACCGCCGCGGCCCCGGTCTCGGCCAGGACGCGCGCGGCACTGCCGAAGGCCTGTTCGGGGCTCGCCTCATAGCTGCCGAAGGGCAGGTCGACCACGACCAGGGCATGATCCGCCGCACCGGCGACGGCCCGCCCGTGGCGAATCATCGTTTCCAGGTCCACGCCGACGGTATCCGGCATGCCGTAGATCACCATGCCGACCGAATCGCCGACCAGAAGCAGATCGACCAGGGGATCGAGCAAGCGCGCCATGGGGCTCGTGTAAGCGGTGAGACAGACCAGCGGCACGCCGCCCTTCGCCGCCCGCAAGCGGGGGACGGTCATACGTTTCGGCCGACCCTTGGGCATGCTGCGTTTCTCCCCTTCGCCTCGCCTCGCCCCGCCGCACGGCCGGGCGGCCCATCGAACGCCGATTTCATCATGCTTATACCGCATTGCACAATATTCTTTCGCGGGTGCGTTGTGCCGACCAGGTGGCCCTCCGTAGCCTGTTGTCCGCCGCCAAGCTTTGGACCAGACTGCACCCACGATGATCGCATCCCTGCTCGCGCGTTCACGCGCCTTCGCCCCGCTTCGCGTTCTTTTCCTCGCATGGCTTTTCCTCGTCTGGCCGGCCGAGGCGGCCGAACGGTTTCTGGTCGCGACGGCAAATCCCCATGCCAGCCGGGCGGCCCAGGAGATCGTGACGATGGGCGGCAGCGCCGTGGATGCGGCGATCGCGGCCCAGATGGTGCTGACCCTGGTCGAGCCGCAATCCTCCGGCATCGGCGGTGGCGCCTTCCTGCTGCATTACGATTCGGAGACCGGCAAAGTCACCGCCTATGACGGTCGCGAGACCGCCCCGGCAGGGGCCACGCCGGACATGTTTCTGAAAGCGGACGGCGAGCCCAAGGGCTTCTACGAGGCCGTGGTCGGCGGCCTGTCGGTCGGCGTTCCGGGCGTGGTTCGGATGCTCGATCTCGCCCATCGCGACCACGGGAAACTGCCCTGGGGCCGCGATTTCGGCCCCGCGGTGCGCTTGGCCACCTTGGGCTTCCGGGTTTCGCCCCGGCTGCACGAGCTGATCTCGGCGGACAGCCATCTCAAATCTTTTCCGGCCGCCCACGCCTATTTCTACGACGCGGCGGGCCGGCCCCTGGCGGTCGGCACGAAGCTGACCAATCCGGACCTCGCCGCGACCTTCCGCGCCATAGCGGCCGGCGGCGCACGGGCCTTCTATGAAGGGCCGATCGCCGAGGATATCGCCCGCGCCGTGCGCCACGCGACGATCAGCCCCGGAACTCTCTCGACCGCCGATATCGCCGCCTACGAGGCCAAGCGCCGCGAGGCCCTGTGCCGCGACTACCGCGAATGGCGGGTCTGCGGCATGCCGCCGCCGACCTCCGGCGGACTCACGGTCCTGCAGATTCTCGGGATTCTGGAGAGTTTCGACCTGTCGGCCCTCCAACCCGGCTCGGTCGAAGCGGTGCATCTGATCTCCGAGGCAAGCCGTCTGGCCTATGCCGATCGCGCCGTCTATATCGGCGATTCCGATTTCGTCCCCGTGCCGGTCGATGCGATGCTGGAGCCTGGCTATCTCGCCGAACGGGCGGCCCTGATCCGGCCGGACCGGAGTATGGGCGAAGCCCCGGCCGGGCTGCTGCAAGACCGCGCCGAGGCGCCGCCGCCATCGGAGGGATACGAGGGCCGCTCGACCACCCATCTGGTCGTCGTCGATCAGGACGGCGACGTCGTCTCCATGACATCGAGCATCGAGAACGCCTTCGGCTCGCGCCTGATGGTGCGGGGCTTTCTGTTGAACAACCAGCTCACCGACTTCGCCTTCCGCCCGACCGTCGGCGGCCGCCCAGTCGCCAACGCGGCCGCGCCCGGCAAACGCCCGCGCAGCTCGATGAGCCCGACCATCGTGCTCGATCGCGAAGGCGGCTTCCGCTATGCCGTTGGCTCACCCGGCGGCTCGCGGATCATCACCTATGTCGCGAAGGCCCTCCTCGGCGCGCTGGATTGGGGGCTCGACGTCCAGACGGCGATCGATCTGCCGAACCACGTCAACCGCAACGGCCGGACCGAACTCGAAGCCGGCACCGCCCTGGAGGCGATCGCCGAGCCGCTGCGCGCCCTGGGGCATGATGTCGTACTGGATTCGCTGACCAGCGGTCTCCACGGCGCCACGCGCGCAGCGGACGGCACGATCGCGGGCGGGGCGGACCCGCGCCGCGAAGGCATGGTGATCGAGGACTGAGTCGGCGCGCGGGCGCCGGGGCGGTCAGTGGCTCTCGCCCCGCTCGGCGCGGTCGAAACCGTCCTTGATCAGATAGAAGATAAAGAGAATGGCGAAGGCGAAGAGGATCAGGCCCGCCACATAGATCGGCTCCTCCCGCGCATAGGACGCGAAAAACAGCCCGCCCACGCCGAGGATGCCCATCGAGATTCCCAGAATCCAATTGCCGAACTCGTGCACGGCCTCGCTCCTTCGTCGGTTCCTTAGTCGTCGGCGCGTATCAAAAGCAGATGCGCCGCCGAGGCGCAACCGATCCGTACGCGCTATTCCGCAGCCGCCCGCAAGGCGGGGAGCAGGAGCAGGAAGGTCGTGCCCCTGGGGCCCGTCTCATGCAGCACGATATCCCCGCCATGGGCGCGCATCAGCTCCCGCGCGATGGCCAGGCCAAGCCCCATGCCGCCGGGCCGGGCCGAGCCTTCGAAGGGCCGGAACAGGCGCTCGCGCGCCTTGGACGGGAGGCCCGGGCCGTCGTCCGAAATCTTGAGTATCCAATCCCCTCGCTCGATCCGCGCCGAGACCCGAACCCGCGCCGCTCCCGCCTCGGCCGCGTTGCCGCCGAGATTCGCCAACACTCGGAACATCTGCTCGCGGTCGGCGACCAGGTTGGTGCCTTCCGGGACCGCGTTCTCCCAGTGAAACGCATCGGTCATGCGCAGGCCGAGCTGCTCGCCCACCTCTTCGATCAGGCCGTGAAGATCGAAACGGGCGCGGACCGGCGTCTTCTCGGCCCGCGCGAAATCCAAGGTCTGGGCGCAAAGCTCGGCCGCCTTGTCGATCGTGCCGACCAGGGTCGGCGCGATGCGCCTGACCTCGGGATCGTCGACCATCGCCAGCCGGTCGGTCAACAGATGCGCGGTCGCCAGGATGTTGCGCAAATCGTGATTGATCTTGGTCACGGCCGCGCCCAGCGCCGCCAGTCGCGCTTTCTGGCGCAGCGAGATGCGCACCCCTTCCTTCATATCGGCCAGGGCGCGTTGCACGATGCCGATTTCGTCCGTCCTGCCGGTCGCGGCGATCGCAGCCTCCGGCCCCTCCGGATTCTCGCGGAATCGCATGATCGATTCGCTGACCCTCCGCATCGGATAGACCATGAGAAGCTGAAGGCTGAGATAAACCAGCGCGGCGGTGATCATCGAGATCAGGATGGACAACGCCAGGATGCGCTCGGAATAGTCGATCATCTCCATGCGCATGGGCGCTTCGTCGATCACGATTTCGACCGTCGTATCCGAATCCTTGGGCGAAACGCCGTATACCCGGATCACCCGGTTGCCCGTCATGGCCATCGCCCCAAAAGCGTCGAGGAGGAAGCCCATGAAGCTGCCCCGGCGCAGATCGAATTCGGCGTCGAGTTCGGGCGGCATCGCGACCCCGAGCATCAACTCCTTGGGAGAACCTTCGCTGGACAGCTCGATCGAATAGGCCCCGACATGGTCGAGCAGCTCCGCCTCGAGATCGGCGTCGACCTTATGGTCGGGCGCGGCTTCGAGGGCCAAGGTCGCAATATGGGCGGCGGCGATCCGCTCTTCCAGATAGACCTTGCGGAAGCGGCCGATGGAGGGCGCGTAGATCAGCACCTCGGCCAGCATTACAAAGGCGATGGTCAGGATCAGCAGCCGCGCGGAGAGGCTGCGGTAATGCGGGGGCAGGGAGAGTTTGTACTCAGCCATTGAACGCATAGTATAGTCGAGCATGGCCCGCCGACGAATGCCCGAAACGGCGTGCACTCGTCCAGTCGCATATTCAGTCGATCGTGAAATCGACCTCGCGCACGAGGCGCCGCCGACCCTCGGCGTCGGCGACGATGAGAGGACTTGCCACGGCGGACCAATTCTCGCCGATCGCCTCGCGCACGGCTGCCGGCTGGCTGGCGGCGGTGCCCGCGTCGATGACCAGGCGATAGGCGCCCGACGGCAACCCGGTCTCCTGAATCTGGTACGGCCCGGCGCGGAACCGGCCCTCTTCGACCGCGATGATCTGCTTGCCGCGAAAGATGATCTGCTTACCGCGAAAATTTCCGCCCGTCACGGTCACGACGAGCCTGAGACCGTCTGGCAGGTTGGTCTGGCCGAGCACGAGGACGCCGCCCGTTTCGGTGAAGCCGAACCGGCCCTTGAGTTCCGCCTCGAAGGCATGCGCCGCCGATGCCAACGCCGCAAACGCCGCAAACGCCAGCGCAACCGCGATGAACCCCGACCTAACCATTCCCCACCTCCTGCTGCTCCCTGTTTTGGCGCCGCTTGAAGCGCCGCGCCTTCGCGCGATTGCCGCAGACCGCCATCTCGCACCAGCGTCGGCTGCCGTTCTTCGACCGGTCGAGGAACAGCCAACCGCAATGGGGTCCCGGGCATTCCTTGATCCGGATCGGACTCGAAGCGGTCAGCAGATCCGCCGCCGATAGGGCGATGGGCCAAAGCACCTGGTCCAAGGTCTCGGCAGGGCCGTGCCAGCGCCAGGCGGCGCCCCCACCCGCCGGTTCGAGCCTTCGGTGGCGGGCCGCTTCGAGCACGAAGGGGTTGAGACGGTCGATCGCGCCCTGCACCGGCGGTCGCCCCCGGGCCATGGCCGCGAAGGCACAATGGATCGCGGCGCGCAAAGCGAACGCGCGGGCAAGGATCGTCGAACCTTCGGCCCGCCGCCCTGCCCCGCCCGCGCGCAGGATCTCGGCCCGGCCCTCGGCAAGCACCCTGCCCGTTTCGGCCCAGGCGATCAGATCCGCGTGGGTTTCGATCCGCTCGACCGGCGCCTCGTCCATGCGCCCACTCAAGGTGTTCGCGAAATCGAGGCACAGCGCCCCGGACAGAAACTTCGTGTGCGGCGTTGCGGCGCGCGAGGGCGCCGATCTCGCTGTTCCCGCTTCCATCGTCATCGACGTCGCCCTGCCCCATGTCCCACGCAATGCATATAACCAGTAAAATAGATTTTACCAGTTTCTACAATACCGGTGCCAGGCATGCCGGCGCGACCCGCGGGCCGACCGGTCATCGCGGGCCGGAACGCAAACGGGGCGCCCTGATGGGGCGCCCCGCGCTTCGTTCGAAAACGAACGATGTTCGGCTATTCGGTCTTGGCGGCTCCGCACTTCTTGGCCGCGCAGGGATTGCACGGGTTGCAGCCCTTCTTGGCCGCGCAGGGATTGCACGGGTTGCAGCCCTTCTTGGCCGCGCAGGGGTTGCACGGGTTGCAGCCCTTCTTGGCGCCACAGGGATTACACGCCGCGAGCTGCACCGGCGCCGAGCCCTCGGCGGCGGAAACCGCCGTCGGCAGCACGGCCATGGACGAAGCGAGCGCGGCGACACTGATCGCGGCAACGGTCTTTTTCAACATGAGAACCTCCTAGGGGTATCCGAATCGGATGTTGTTCTTTGCTTGTCGTGCGGCCCGAACCCCGCATTCCGCAGCGCGGCAGGGCCCGTCCGCTGCATTATATGTAACGCTTGACCGGCCCGGTGCGGAGTCAAGCCGGCTTCAACTTCCCGTGAAGGGACGCACGGATGCGTGATCGAACGGCCCGAAACGGGCTGAGATCAGCCGAATTTCGCGAGAAACCGGACGATCTTCCGCGTCCGCTCGCTGAACAGTTTGGGCGTGTAATAGGTCCCGGCCGCGCGCTTGCTCGCCTCGCCCAGCGTGGGGTAGGGCGCGATGGCCTGCGCCACGGCGCCGATCTTTAGGCCGTTCGAAATCGCCAGCACCCAGATCTGGATCAATTCGCCCGCCTGGCGACCGACGATGGTCGCGCCCAGAATCCTGCCCTTCGCCGTGACGACGACCTTGACCAAGCCCTCTGTCTCGCGCTCGGCCTGGGCGCGGTCGTTCTCGGCGAAGGCCCAGCGCAAGATCGTGACGCTCTCTCCCGCCTCGCGCGCCGCCGCTTCGCTCAGCCCGACATGGGCCAGTTCCGGATCGGTGTAGGTGACCCAGGGAAAGGCCTTGGCGGGGGTCTTGGCGGGCCAGCGGAACAGGGCGTTCTTGATCACCACCCCGGCATGGTGGGAAGCCATATGGGTGAACTGCAGCCCGCCGATGCAGTCGCCGATCGCAAAGACGTGGCGGTTCGTCGTGCGCAGCCGGTCGTCGACCGCCACGCCGCGCGGCGAATGCTCGATCCCGGCCTCGTCCAGGCCCAGCCCCTCGACCGTCGCCTTGCGCCCCACCGCGATCAACAGATGCGAGCCCTCAAGCCATTCCCGGCCGCCATCGGCAGCTTCCAGAGCGACGGCGACGCCCGGCCCGCGCGCTTCGACGGCCACCACCTTGACCCCTTCGCGCAAGGCGACTCCCTCGGCCAGCAGCCGGTCGCGCACGACCTCGACCAGTTCGGGATCGTCCTTGGGCATGATCGTCGCCATCTCGACGAGCGTGACGGCCGCGCCCAGGCGGCGATGGGCCTGGGCCAGTTCGCAGCCGATGGGTCCGCCGCCGATGACCAGCAGGTGGTCCGGGCGGACGCCGTTCTCGAAGATCGTTTCGTTGGTGAAATGGGGGGTCGCGTCGAGCCCCGGAATCGGCGGCACCAAGGGGGTCGAGCCGGTCGCCAGGACGAACCGCCGGGCCCGGATCGTCGCGTCCCCGGCAACGACCTCGCGCGGGCCGGTGAAGCAGGCCGCGTCCTGCAGAACCGTAACGCCGAATCCCTCGAACCGGGCAACCGAGTCCATCGGCGCAATGGCCGCGATCACGCCTTGTACGCGGTCCCGCATGGCGGCGAAGTCGACCTCCGGCTCCCGCGCACCGAGGCCGAACCGGTCGGCCGAGCGCATGGCCTGTGCCGCGTGACCCGCCGCCAGCATCGCCTTGGACGGCACGCAGCCGACGTTCAGGCAGTCGCCGCCCATCGCGCCTTTCTCGACCAGCACCACCGAAGCGCCCATCTGAGAAGCCCCGGCCGCCACCGACAGCCCGGCCGAACCGGCACCGATGACGCAAAGGTCGGGTTTCAGGATTTCCGCCATATCGACCTCGCTCTGCGGCCTGGCCGCCCTAACCGACCTGCGAATCGCCACCGCGCGCCTTGCGGACCATGCGGTAGGCGATGGGCAGCAGGCTGAGCAGGGCGAGACCGATGATCGGGATCAGAATTTCCGGTTCGAAGATGATGCCGAGGTCGGGCGTCCCGCCGGCGTCGAACACCGCGCCCAGCCCATTGCCGACGCTGGCGTAGACGAAGCCGCCGGGGATGATGCCGAGAAAGGTGCCGATCAGATAGGTGCGCAGGTTCACTCCCAGAAAGGCGGGAACCAGATTGACCATCCAGAACGGGAAGAGCGGGACGAGGCGCAGCACCAGAAGATAGCTCAGGGCGTTGCGCCGAAAGCCCTCTTCCATGCGCCGCACCATGTCGGCCTTGATCCGCCGGCGCAGGAAATCGCCGAAGGCCGAGCGCGCGGCGAGGAAGACGGCGACCGCCCCGGCCGTGGCGCCCAGCACGGCATAAGCGGTCCCCGGCAGGGTGCCGAACAGGAAACCGCCGGCGATGGTCAGCAGCAGGCCGCCGGGCACGGAGAAGGCAGTCATCGCCGCATAGATCAGGATATAGAGAAGCGCTGCGGCCACCGGGCCCTCCGCAACCCAGTGCTGCAGCGCCTCGCGATGCTCGCGCAGGGCGTCGAGGCTGATATAGGTATCGAGGCCGAGGGCGAAAAAAGCCACGAATCCGAGGACCAGAATCGCCAGCGGCAGAAAGCGGCGGAGGCCGGAAGCGGCTTCGGATTCGGGGATCGCATCGTTTCGCATCGCGCCATACCGCCTTCTAGACCGGAGTCCGACCGGCGGAGGCGTTCGCGCCACGCCGACCGGCCGTCCTGGCGGGCTATATAGCGGGCGCCCGTGGACACAACCAGTCACCTTGGCGTGAGGCCCGCCACCGCGCGGGTCACCTCGGGGCGTGAGGCTCGCCGCCACGCGGGGCGCGCCGGGGGACCGTTCCGGCTCGCCCGCGACGAATTGACTTGGCGAAGACGACCGCCTATACACCGTGGCCCGTTGATCGCCCTGCCGATTACCCAACCGATTTCTGTGGAGTTTCGGACGTGAAACGCACATTTCAGCCGAGCGGCCTGGTTCGCAAGCGGCGGCACGGTTTCCGCGCGCGCATGGCCACCAAGGCGGGCCGCCGCGTGCTGTCCAACCGCCGCACCAAGGGGCGCAAGCGCCTTTCGGCCTGACCCATGCGGGTGGCCCTGCGTCGATTGAAGCGCCGCCCCGAGTTCCTGCGAGTCGCCGGCAGCAAGCGAAAATGGGCCGCACCCGGTCTGGTTCTCCAGGTCGGCCGAGACCATATCCGCGAGGGTGAAGGCGATCGGCTCGATTGCGGCCTGGGCTTCACGGTCAGCCGCAAGGTCGGCATGGCCGTAACGCGCAATCGCGCCAAGCGACGGCTTAGGGCGGCGGCCGAGCAGGTCTTTCCGCTTCACGCGGCGCCCGGACGGGACTATGTCCTGATCGGACGGAAGGCAACGGTGGACCGCCCCTTTCCGGATCTGGTCGAAGATATGAAAACCGCCCTGCGCCGCCTTGACGCCTGGCGCGAAGATTGGCGCGAAGACGGAGAAGAGACGGGATGAGGCCGATCGCTACCCTTCTGAAGGTCCTCATCCGCGGATATCAGCTCGCGATCTCGCCCGTGCTGCCGCAGAGCTGCCGCTACCACCCGACCTGTTCCGCCTATGCCGTCGAGGCGATTTCCCGGCATGGTCCCGTGACCGGGCTTTGGCTCACCGGCCGACGCATACTCCGCTGCCATCCGTGGGGCGGCTCGGGTTACGACCCGGTCCCCGACAGCCGGCCCGGCCTGGGCCGCGCGGCGCGTTCCTGATCACCCGGACGGACCGGAGCCCAGACCGACCATGGACCAGCGCAACCTTTTCCTCGCCATCGGCGTCACCCTGGCGATCATCATCGCCTGGACGATGCTCTACGAAGAGCCGCGCGTGCGCGAGCAACAGGCCCAGGTGGCGGCCCAGCCCGCGGACTCGCCCACTGTCCGGCCGACCGTGCCGGGGGCCGCCACCACGGGCCAGAGGGCCTCGGCACCCGCCGCGACCCGCGAGGAAACCCTGGCGGAAACGCCGCGCCTGGCCATCGACACGCCCCGCCTGAAAGGATCGGTGGCGCTGCGCGGCGGCTATCTCGACGATCTCATCCTCAGCGACTATCACGAGACCACCGACCCCGAGAGCCCGCCGATCACCCTCTTGTCCCCGGTCGGCACCGAGCATCCCTATTTCGCGGAGTTCGGCTGGGTCGCGACCTCGGGCGATCCCGCCCTGCCCGATCGAGACACCCTGTGGCAGGCCGACAGCGATACGCTGCGGGTCGACCAGCCGGTAACCTTGAGTTGGGACAACGGCGCCGGCCTCATCTTCAAGCGCATTCTTTCGGTCGATGCGAACTATCTGTTCACCGTCAGTCAGGTGATCGAAAACACCGGTGGCGAGAGCGTCTCCCTGGCGCCTTATGGCCTTGTCTCGCGCTGGGACACGCCGGAGGTCCAGAGCTTCTATATCCTGCACGAAGGCCCCATCGGCGCCTTCGAGGGCGTGCTGGAGGAGGAGGACTACGACGACGTCAAGGAAGACGGCGCGTTCACCTTCAAGAGCAGCGCGGAAAAACCCGGCGGCTGGATCGGCATCACGGACAAATACTGGCTGGTCGCCCTGATGCCCGACCAGCAGGCCCAACTTGAGGGCAAGATCCGTTACGTCGGCGACGACAGGCGCGACAAGTATCAGACCGATTTCGTCCGCCTGGACGTGCCGGCGATTGCGCCCGGCCAAACGGTCGAGATCACGACCCATATCTTCGCCGGCGCCAAGGAAGTGAAGCTGATCGACGACTATGCCGAGTTGCTGGAAGTCGTGCGGTTCGACCGGGCCGTCGGTTTCCGCTGGCTGTATTTCCTGGCCAAACCGATGTTCTACGTCCTGGATTATTTCTACGGCGTGGTCGGCAATTTCGGCGTCGCCATCCTGCTGCTCACGGTGGTGATCAAGCTTCTGTTCTTCCCGCTCGCCAACAAATCCTATCGGGCGATGGGGCGGATGAAAGCGCTCCAGCCCAAGGTCACCGAACTGCGCGAGCGGCTGGGTGACGACAAGCAGAAGCTCCATCAGGAACTGATGGAGCTCTACAAGCGGGAGAAGGCCAATCCCATGGCCGGCTGCTGGCCGATGCTGATCCAGATCCCGGTCTTCTTCGCCCTCTACGAAGTCCTGTTCATCACCATCGAAATGCGCCATTCGCCCTTCTTCGGCTGGATCACCGATCTTTCCGCCCCCGATCCCACGACGATCTTCAACGCCTTCGGCCTGATCCCCTGGGATCCGCCGTCCATGCTGATGATCGGCGCCTGGCCGCTGCTCATGGGCATCTCGATGTTCCTGCAGCAGAAGATCAATCCGCAGCCGGCCGATCCGATGCAGGCCAAGATCATGATGAGCCTGCCCTTCGTCTTCACCTTCATCCTGGCCAGCTTCCCCGCGGGCCTGGTGGTCTATTGGGCCTGGAACAACACCCTCTCCATCGCCCAGCAATGGGTCATCATGAAGCGCGCGGCCGCCGCCGGCCTGCCCGGCAGCCACGGGCGCCACGCGGACAAGTCCGGCAAGAAAGGTGAAACCGGGCAAGGCGCCGGCGTGAAGGGCTTGATCGAAAACCTCATGAAGAAGCGCAAGAAGGACGGCCGCTAGGGCGCGTCGCGCCCGGCCACGCCATGTCCGAGACGGAGCAGGAGCGAGACCGACTGAGTCGCGAGGCCGAGCGCCTTTTCGCCGGGCCCTGCGACTTCGAGCGCGGCGTGGTCGCCATGGAGGGTCTGCCCGAGCCGGACCTGCCCGAGATCGCCTTCGCCGGCCGCTCGAACGTCGGCAAATCCAGCCTGATCAACGCCCTGGTCAGGCGCACCAATCTGGCCCGCACGTCCAACACCCCGGGCCGCACGCGCGAGATCAACTTCTTCCGCATGCCGGGCGCGCTGATGCTGGTCGATCTCCCTGGCTACG
Organism: Rhodospirillaceae bacterium; assembly: GCA_018699755.1. GTDB lineage: Bacteria > Pseudomonadota > Alphaproteobacteria > CADEGL01 > CADEGL01 > JABIRQ01. Next base: position 15,584 of record JABIRQ010000467.1, read on the forward strand.
GCTACGCGGCGGTGCCGAAATCGGTGGTGCGGGCCTGGACCCGCCTGATCTTCGACTATCTCCAGGGGCGCGCCGTCCTGCGCCGCCTGCTGCTGCTGATCGACGCGCGCCACGGCATCAAGCCGGGCGACCGCGAGTTGATGGCCCTGTTGGACAAGGCCGCGGTCAGCTATCAGGCGGTGTTGACCAAAACCGACAAGCTGACCGCGCCAGGCCTCGACGCGCGCCTTGCCGAGGTCGCGGCCGAATTGACCAAGCACCCGGCGGCCCACCCGGAAATCGTCGCGACCAGCGCGCGCAAACGCGACGGCATCGACGAACTGCGCCGGACTCTGGCCGCGCTGGCGAGCAAAACGGAAACCGGATAAAGTCCCGCGCCATGACCCCCGGAAGAGATATCCAGGAAACCAAGCACTGGCTGCGCACGGCCCGGACTCTCTCCGAGGCCCTGCCCTATCTGCGTCGGTTCGCGGGCTCGACCTTCGTCATCAAATACGGTGGCCATGCCATGGGCGACCCGAGGCTGGCCCGCAGCTTCGCCAACGATATCGTCCTGCTGAAACAAGTCGGCATCAATCCCGTGGTGGTTCACGGCGGCGGACCGCAGATCGGCCAGATGCTCGATCGCATGCAGATCAAATCCGATTTCGTCGACGGACTGCGGGTGACCGATGCGGCGACCGTCGAGGTCGTCGAAATGGTCCTTGCCGGCACCATCAACAAGCAGATCGTCTCGGAGATCACCGCGGCCGGCGGCACGGCCTTGGGCCTCAGCGGCAAGGACGGCAACCTGATCGTTGCGCGCAAGGTCCAACGCACCAAGCGCGATCCCGATTCGAACATCGAAAAGGTCCTGGATCTGGGCTTCGTGGGCGAGCCGGACCGGATCAACCCCGGCATCCTGGAAATCCTGGCCAAGTCGAACGTCATCCCCGTGGTCGCCCCGACCGGGGCCGACGAATCGGGCCAGACCTACAACATCAATGCCGACACGGCGGCCGGCGCGATCGCCGGCGCGCTCAAGGCCAAGCGGTTCTATCTTCTGACCGATGTGATCGGCATTCTCGACAAGACCGGCACGTTGATCCAGGAAGCCAGCCCGGAGGAAATCCGCGCGCGCTTGGCCGACGGAACCATCACGGGCGGCATGATTCCCAAGGTCGAGACCTGCCTTTCGGCGGTCGACCAGAACGTCGAATCGGCGGTCATCCTGGACGGCCGCGTGCCCCACGGGCTGCTGCTCGAAATTTTCACCGAACACGGCGTCGGCACCCAGATCATCCGGCGCTGACCCGCCTTGCAAAACCGGACAGGGTCGAGCGTGCTTCCGAGACATTACGGTCTCGGAGCTTCGGCCCGGTTCAACCGATGCGCATGCGTTCGGCGCGGCGCAGATAGGTCTCCTCGGACGGCGGCATGAAAGCGCCGATATCGGTCGACGGTCGGCCGAAGACATAGCCCTGGGCGAAACCGATCCCGCAATCGCGGACCACCGCCAGATGCTCCTGGTCCTCGACCATCTCCGCGATCGTGGCGATCCCAAGCTCCTGCAGCA
>JABIRQ010000046.1 GCA_018699755.1 Rhodospirillaceae bacterium
ATAGGAAGCAACGACCCGCTCATCGCGCGGATCGAATCGATCGCTCGCTACACCGACTATATCGACACCGGTACGACCGACAACGACGGCCGCGACCGCTGGGAGTGGGTGACGGTGCCGCGCCTGGGATACCAGTTCTGGGAGGATACCAGCCTCTTCGTCCAGCCCCGGTATACGACGCGGATCTACGACAGCAAAATCGACACCGTCGGCAACGAGAAGGATTCGTCGGATTACGAGCTGCTGCTGGGCGGCACCTACGACTATTCGGGGGTCACCTACCTGGATTTCGGCGTGGGCGTGATCCATTCCGACTTCGACGAGCGGGATTTCAGATCGATCACCGGAATCGGCTACAACGTCACCGCGCTATGGAATGTTACCGGCTTGACGACATTCACCCTTCGCGCCCTGCGGTCGAACGCCGGTTCGACGGACAGCCAGACCAAGCTGGTCCAGACGGACAACTTCAGCCTGACCTGGGATTGGGAGGCGCTCGACAATCTGTTGGTTGGCGCGACCGCCGGCCTGAGCTTGGCCCATTTCCTGCCCGACAAGACGGAATTCGACAGCGTCGGGGTCGCCATCGACAATCGATTCGACACGACCCAGACCTACCAGTTTGTGGTCGACTACTTCCCGAACGAATACGCCTTCGCCGGGTTGAGCTATTCTCATACCGTGCGCCGCTCCAATCGAGAGGCGAACGAGTTGTCCAAGAACGTATTCAAGGTTCGGGCAGGGATTCAGTTGTGATGCGGCCGGCGGTGCCCCCGTGTTCCCCCGCAAGCCCAGAGACGAAGCCGCAAGGACGGAGAAGGAAAGGTCCAGCGTGACCCCGAACGAACGATCCCGTACCCGTTTTCCGCTCCGCGTTGCCGTGGCGGCGCTGTTCGGCCTTTTGCTGCTGGCGGCCTGCGGGCCGGAAGGCGAGAGCCGCCTGCCGGCTCCGGACGAAATTCCGCCGCCAGCGCCGATCGGCACCGACGATACGAGCGTCGGCGGAGTCGCCGCGCAGATCACGCAATATCTCCTGGGCCCCGGCGACCGTTTGACCGTGACCGTGTTCGGACAACCGGACATGTCGGGCGAGTTCGAGGTCGACGGTTCGGGTCAGCTGACTCTGCCTCTGGTCGGTGCGGTCGATGCCGGAGGGCTCACCGTAACCGGATTGACGGAAAGCCTGACCACGCGCCTGGCTTCGGATTTCCTGGTCGATCCCCAGGTGTCGATCGAGGTCCTGAACTATCGGCCGTTCTATATTCTGGGCGAGGTCAAAAGCCCCGGCAGCTATGCCTATGTCGCGGGTATCGACGTGCGCCAGTCGATCGCCATCGCCGGCGGGTTCACGCGGCGGGCCTGGACCACCGATGTCACCATCGTCAGGGAGGCGCGCGACGGCCGCCGAAAATTCGTGGCGTCCATCGATGCCATCGTCCTTCCCGGGGATACGATTGTGATCACGCGCCGCGTCTTCTGACCTGCCGCGGCGCCGGACCCAAGAACTGGCACGCCTATTGCTTTGCTCTCCTTCGTGGATGTGAGCCGCCCGGTTGCCCAGTGCCCCAAGAGGCGTTTGGCGACGGGGTTCTCATGTAAAAACAGCAGGTTCGGAGTGATTTCTTCGTATTGAGTTAAGAAATCCGCTATAATTCATTAACCAAGCGGCCGGCGCGACGCCATCGGGCGTCGCAGGGCGGCGGTAAGCGGGATGTTTGGAGGAATGGCCACGGTTACGCGGCTGACATATCCGGAAGCGGACGAGACGCGCGAAGGGCAGTCGAGCATGCCCTTCGCGGCGCCCGACGATTCGCTGTCGATTCGCCGCATTCTGGGCGTGCTGCGCCGTCGTGCCATTTTGATCGCCGGCATCGCGGTGCTGGTGACGAGCATCGCCGCGGTGTGGGTGAGCCAGCTGACCCCGCTCTATGTCGCCCAGGCGCAGCTTGTGGTCTCGCCGGCCCGGACGCCGGATATCGGCGCGGACCCGCTGACCCCGACCCTCGCCCCCGATTTCTGGACCAACGAGACGGAAGCCGCGATCATCGGCAGCCGCGAGCTTGCCCGCAAAGCGGTCGAACGGCTCAACTTGGTTAATAGCCCACTCTACAATGCCTCGCTCCGCCCCCCCGAAAGGGGCCTGGTCCGCTCGATTGTCGGTCCGCTCAAGGCCTTCGTTTCGGACATGATCGTCAAGCCGGCGAAGGAGTTCCTGTTCGGCGCGCCCGACGCCGCCACCGATCCGAGTCCGGCGCAGGCCGCGCAAACGGCCGACAATCGGCAGGAAATGCTCGTTGATTCGATCGTGGCCGCCTATGTCGGCGGGCTTTCGGTGGTTCCCCAGGACCGTTCGCGCATCATCACGGTGCAATACCGTTCGACCGACCCGGAGATGGCGGCTCTCGGCGCCAACACCGCGGCGGAGGTTTATATTCTCGATCAGCTCTCCGTGAAGGGCGAGGCGAGTTCGCGCGCCGGACGTTGGTTGAGCGACCGGGTCAACGAAATGCGTCGCCGCGTCATCGAATCGGAACGCCGGCTCGAGGAGTTCCGGCGCGAGGTCGGCATTACCGACCTGGGCGGCGCCACCCTCTATCAGCAGCAGCTCGCCGGGCTCAGCGAGGAACTGGTTCTTGCCCGGGGCGAGCGCGCCGAGGCCGAAGCGCGCTTCGATCAGATCCAGGATCTGCTCGACCAGGGCGGCGATCTCGACACGATCGCGGCGGTCATCGATTCTCGGCTGATCCAGAACCTGCGCGAACAGGAAGCCGGCCTGGCCGCCAAGTTCGCCGAGCTCGGAACCCAGTTCCGACCGAACCATCCCAAGATGAAGCTCGCCGAGACGGAGCTCAACGGGCTGCAGGGCAAAATCCGGGGCGAAGTCGAGAAGGTTCTGCAGAATCTCGGCAACGAGTTGCAGATCGCCAAGGTCCGCGAGACCAATCTCCAGCGCGAGGTCACGCGCCTGGAGGAGATGCTCGACGAGCAGGGCGAGGCCGAAGTCACCTTGCGCGCGCTGGAGAGCGAAGTGCGTGCGAACAAGCAGCTTTACGAGACCCTGCTGGCCCGTTTCAAGGAAACCAACGTCCAGCGCGACGAGCTGCTCCAGCAGGCCGACGCGCGGATCATCTCGCGCGCCACCGTGCCGGGCGGTCCCTATTTCCCGAAGAAGGGCGTGATGATCTTCGCCGCCCTCGTGGTCTCGCTGATCATCGGCGTCGCGATTTCCTTGCTGACCGAATTCCTCGACTCGGGCTTCCGCAGCCTGCACCAGATCGAGGCGCTGACGGGCCTGCCCGCGATCGGCCTCGTGCCTGCAGTCTCGGATCTGGAGCGCCAGGGCAAGCGGCCGCATGAGATCGCCCTGGAGAAACCGAACTCGACTTATGGCGAGGCGATACGAACCTTGCGCAAGGCGCTCCTGCTGTCGCAGGTCGACCATCCGCCGCGGACGATCATCGTGACCTCGTCCGTTCCGGGCGAAGGCAAGACTTCGACCGCGCTGTCCCTGGCGGCGACCGCCGCACGCTCGGCCCAGAAGGCGATCGTCATCGACTGCGATCTGCGCCATTCGACCCTGCACACCTATCTCGACCATCCGAACCATATCGGCTTGGGCGACTATCTCGCCGGCTTGGCTTCGTTGGAAGATGTGATCGAGATCGATCCGCGCTCGGGCGTGCATTTCATCGCCGGCGGCAACCGCGCGCCGAATCCGACCGATCTGCTCGGTTCCGAGGACATGCGCGGGTTGTTGCGCCAGCTCAGCCGGCTCTACGACCTGGTCGTGCTCGATACGCCGCCGATTCTCGCGGTGTCCGACGCCCTCGTCCTGGTCCGCCATGTCGACAAGACCGTGTTCCTGGTCCGCTGGGAGAAGACGCGCCGCGAAAGCGCGATGGTCGGCATGAAGACGGTCATCGAGGCGGGCGCCGATCTGGCCGGGGTTCTGCTGACCCAGGTCGACGTGCGCAAGCATGCCCAGTACGATTACGCCGATTCCGGCTACTACTATTACGGCAGCTATAAAAACTACTACACCGAATAGCGAGGCGCCGCGCCAGGTGGGTCGCAAGGCCGCCCTGGCGACCGGCCTGGGCGCGGCCGCGGTTGCCCTTGTGCTGCTCGGCCAAGGCGTGCCGCGGCTGATCGCGGCGGCCTATACCGCGCCCTACGACCAAACCCTGCGCGACCTCGGCGATGCCCGGCACCCGCGCGACATCAGTCCTGGCGAGCTGTCCGAAGCGGCGGAGAGCCGGCGCCAGGCGCTCGCCTGGCACGACAGCGCCCGCACCCGGACGGAGTTCGGCGCGGCGCGGATGATGCAGGCCTCGCGCGACGATTACGAGGGAACGCGCGGCCGGATTCTGCTGGATCAGAGCATCGAGGCCCATCGCGACGCCTTGGCCCGCCGCCCCGCCGATTCGCACACCTGGACCCGTCTCGCACGGTTGCTGCTCGTGCGCGACGGGCTCACCCCCGGCATCGTGCCCTATCTGCGCATGGCCATCCGCACCGCCCCCTCGGACCCGCGCCTGATTTTCGCGCGGCTCGATCTCGCTTTCATGGCTTGGCCGATGATGGACAACACGACCCGTGCCTTGATCGCCGAGCAGATTCGGATAGCCGCCCGAACCAAAACCAAGGCCTTTGCCCGTTTGGTGAAGGAGCGTTTCGCGCTCGAAATCGCGCGCGAGGCCTTGAAGGACGATATCGGGTTGCAGCGGCGCTTCGACGCCTACTACAGCCACCTCTAATCCGGTTTGCCGGCTCGTTCCCCGTGCCTTCGAGCGCCGCGCTGGCTGGTCGGCCATGACTGGGCGCAGGCCGCGCCCAGCAAGGCGAAATAGGGCACGGCCACGCCCGGAATCTGCAAGCTGAAATCGACTGCGGAATGCACCGCGATCAGCGCGGTCGCCGCCAGACCGACCGCCGGGTAGCTCGTGTCGCGCTTGCGCACCAGCACCCCGCGCAGGCAGATCGCGGTCAGGCCTGCCAGCAGCACGACCATTGCCGCGAAGGCTGGCAAGCCCGCCTCCAGCGCGAATTCGAGATAGGTGCTATGGGCGCGTTGATAGGGCTGGACCAAAGGCCCGAAACTGTCGTCGCGGAGCATCTGAAAGACCTCGGGGAAGGTATCGAGGCCCGAGCCCAGGAACGGGTGTTCGCCGACCGCCCGGACGGCCAGGGCATGGACCTCCGCCCGCCCGCTGCCGGCCGTCGCCAGATCGGCGAAGCGCGCCAGGGTCGCGTCGCCGCTCAAGCTGATCAGGACATAGCCCATGACGAGAAAGCCCAGGCCATAGCCGACCATGGTCGTACCGCGGCGGCGGCGGGCCAGGCCGAGCGCGGTGACTAGAACGACCAAGCCAATGGCGGCGACCAGCAAGCCGCCCCGCGATCGGCTGAGCAGCAGCGCGGTGGCGATCAGCACGAAGGCCGCGAGTAGAAAGAAGAGTGTGAAGCCGGCGGTTTCGGCGAAATGGACGAATCCCGTCCTGTTGAAAAGGCCCATGCGCAGGCTGCGGCGCAGATCGGGCAACAGCAATGCGGTGACGACGATCAGCGCGATCCCGGCATAGGCGGCGAAGCTGTTGCGGTTGACGAAAGTGCTGGTCAGCGAGCCCCGGTAGGCCCAACGCTCGAACCACAGGATCATGCCGAAGCGCCCGAACTCGATCACCAGCCCATAGACCGCATAGGCGAGTCCGGCCAGGGCCAAGGTCCAGAAGAGCGCGCGCGCGCGCTGCGTGTCGCGACACAGATGCAGGCTGAGCCAGAACACGGCGCCGTAGGTCAGCAGCCGCATCGCGGCCGTCTGCGTGTCCTCGGGATCGATGCTGACTGCGCCGGAGAGGGGCTGCGACAGGGCGGCCCCGGCCTCCTGCCAAAGGGCGTTGTGCCAGCCGAGCGGCGTCCAGCCCGATGCCTGGGCGAAGGCCCAGGCGATCACCGCGCCGAATACGGCCAAGCCCGGCAGGGTTCGTCGAAACGGGATGGTGACAGCACCGGGCCGGCGCAGCACCCCGAAGCCCCAGAGCAGCAACAGTAGCCCGGCGGCCACGGCGAGGGCGCTCCAGGCGACGGGCCGGTTGCTCGCCAGGGGGAAAGGGGCAAGAGCGACCAGCAGGAGAAGACCCCAGAAAACGATGCGGTTTATCGGCGCTCCGCCGGCCGGCCGGTCAATAGGCATTGCGGTTCACGAAGCCGACGAACAGGGTGAGAAACAGAATGCGCAGATCGAACAGCAAGGACCAGTGGTCGATGTAATAGAGATCGTATTCGACGCGAAGATGCATTTTCTCGGGCGTGTCGGTCTCCCCGCGCAGGCCGTTGACCTGGGCCCATCCGGTGATGCCGGGTTTGACCCGGTGACGCCCGAGATAACCGTCGATTACCTCGGCATATTGCTGGTTGTGAAGCACGGCATGGGGCCGCGGCCCGACCAGGGACATCTCGCCGCGCAGCACGTTGATGAGCTGGGGGAGCTCGTCCAGGCTGGTGCGCCGCAGGAAGGCGCCGACGCGGGTTACGCGCGGGTCCTCGCGCCGGGCCTGGGGCACGGCCTCCTGGTTTTCGGCTTCGTCGCGTCTCCCGGATCGGTCGGTCATGGTGCGGAACTTGAACACCGTGAATTCGTTGTTGTTGAAGCCGTAGCGGCGCTGGCGAAAGATGATCGGGCCGGGGCTGTCGAGCCGGACGAGCAGTGCGATCAGGCCCATCAAGGGCAGCACCAGCAGCAGGATAAGGGCGCCGAGCACCCGGTCCTCGACCGCTTTGAGCACCAGGGACCAGCCGGATAAGGGCCGCTCGTAGACGTTCAGCATGGGCACGCCGGCGACCGTGGAGAAGCCGCGCGGCGGGATCGGCGAATCGATCGCCTCCGGCGCAAGGCGGACATTGACCGACAGGGTGCGCAGCGCGGCGAGGGCCGCGGCCAGGCGTTCGCTCTCGCTCCACGGCAATGCAAGGACGATCTCGTCGATCCGCCCGGACCTGGTCAGCGCCGACAAGGCGTCGAGACCGGCCGGGTCGGGCGCGAAGATCCCGGCGAGAACCGATGTCGATGCCTCCTGCGTCGCGATATGGCGCTCCAGGGCGGCGGCCGGCGCGCCCTCCCCCAGAATTGCGATGCGTGTGGCCAAACGCCCGGCGCGCCGCCATTGGCCGAGTTGCCAGGCCACCGCCGCGCGCAACAGGGCGAAGCCGATCAGGCTGCCGGCGAACCACATGACGGCCCAGCTTCGCGAGAAGCTGTCCGAGGTCTTGCTGAAGAAGGCCAGGGTGATCAGGATCAGAATGACGACGAACCAGGCACCGGTCAGCCCGCCCAGCTGCATCTGGATGTTGCCGAGGTTGCGCTGGTCGTAAAGTCGGGCGACATGCAAGGCGTTCGCCGCCAGTAGGGCGGCGATGACGATGGCCAGCAGATAATGCGACGGCAGATCGAGCGAGCCATGGCGCAGCACGAAGGCGGTCAGGGCCGCGCCCACGACCATGGCGGCGTCGGCAGACGCGCATGGCACCGCTCAGCACGACCTTGGCGTCCATGGGGCGCGCCGTCGTTGTTCGGGAAAAGATCATGGCCGGTCGGACGAAAGCCTCCGGAGGGGGGCGCCACCGCCCATTCGCGTGGCATGGCGATCGCGCACAGCTACTTCACGAAGTGTGCCAGATCGCCGCCGTTTCGCCTATCCGTCCTTATGCAGCCACCAATGGGTCTCGTTCAGGGAGTAAAGCGGGCGGTAGTGACGGATTCGCTCGGCCGCCATCACGACGGCGATCTGGTTGTCGAGCACGAAGGCATGGCCGAGCAGATAGACGACCAGGACGGCGTGGGGAATGCCCAGGTTCAAATCCTGCAGGACGACCACCCGGAGATCGTCGTTGGCGTAGCCGAGGGCGCGCAGGGAGAGGAATTTGGCGATCGCGTAATCCTCGCAATCGCCGTTCTTGCGAAAGAACTGGGCGGGCGTCGCCCAATAGTCGTCGCGTCCCCAATTGACCGGGTCCACGACATAGCGCCGGCGGTTGAGATAGGCGTTGATCGCGCCGAGCTGGGTCATCGGCGGCTTGTCGCGCAGGCCGTCGAGGACGCCCTGCCATTCGCGCAGGTGACAGGCATTGAACTTGGTGGCGGTGCAGGGCCCTTCGGCGAGATGACTTTCGTCGAAATAGCGGGCCAGGGTCCCGGACCATTTCTTGAACGTGTCGACGCCGGTCGAGCGGACTTCGCGCGTTCCGAACAGCGGCGGATAGGGGGCGGCCGTCGCATCGCCCACCGGAAACGGCAGGACGAGGGCGGCGAGGGTCGCGGCGAAGGCGCAAGAAAGGAATCGGCGCATGGTCGTAGCCCGGCTGGCGCCCGCCCGCTGTCTCGTTCGGGACGAGCCGTGATCGAGTGCCTTGCAGTGTGCTATGGGTGGCTTAACGGCGCGTAAATCTGCGCGGACGATCGCGGCGTGCCGAGAGAAACGCGGTGATTCGGGGAACGATGTTCGGACGCCTATTTGGACGCAACAGCGCGCAGGCGGCGCCCGCGGCCTTGCCGCCGGACACGCGCATCTACGCCGTGGGCGATATTCACGGTCGCGCCGATCTGCTGCGCGAGGCCCATGACCTGATCCGGGCCGACATGGCGCGGGCCCCGGTGGGGCGCACCGTCGTGATCTATCTCGGCGATTACGTCGATCGCGGCCTGGAGTCGCGCCAGGTCATCGACCTGCTGCTCGATGAGCCGCTGGAGGGGGTCGAACGCATTCACCTCAAGGGCAACCACGAGCAGTTCATGCTCCTGTTCCTCGATGACCAGGGTGTCGGCGGCAATTGGCTGAGCAACGGAGGCAACGCCACGCTCTATAGCTACGGCGTGGGCATGGGCGAGGCGTCGTCGATGGAGGAGCGCATGACAGCCGCCCAGGCTACCCTGCGCGAGGCGGTGCCGCAGCGTCACTTGGCTTTTCTGCGCGACCTGCGGCTCAGCCATCGCGAAGGCGACTATATCTTCGTCCATGCCGGGGTGAAGCCGGGCCGCCTGCTTGAGGAGCAGGTCGAGGAAGACCTGCTGTGGATCCGCGACGAGTTCCTGCACTGTGATCGCGATCTCGGCGGCATCGTGGTGCATGGCCATTCGATTGCCGCGGAGCCTGAAATCCGCGCCAACCGAATCGGCATCGACACCGGCGCTTTCGCCAGCGGCGTCTTGACCGTCCTGGTGCTCGAAGGAACCGGGCGCGGCTTCCTCCAAACGGAATGAGGGCCGGCATGGCCGCGCCGCTCGACGCCGGTTGGTTGTGGCAGGCCCTCGCGCGGGGCGAATCGCTCGATGCGCGGCCGGATCCGCGACGCGCCGTCCTGCATCGCTTCGCCGGCCTGGTTTCGCCGGCCCTGGCCGCCAGTCTGCTCCCCGGGCCGGATTGGGACGGCCTGATCGGGGCCGACGCCTTGCGTCAGAGCCGGTTGCTCGCCCGCTTCACCCACCGAAATCAGCGTGCGGCGCTCGCCACGATTGCCCAAGGCGGCTTCGAATGTGTCGTCCTCAAGGGCTTCGCCAATGCCCATTTGCTCTATCCCGAGCCCGAAGCGCGAATCGTCGGCGATCTCGACCTGTTGGTCCGTCCCGGCGACCTCGCCGGCCTGGTCGCCTATCTGGGCGCCGCGGGCTATCGCTTCCGGGGCGCGCCGCCGCGCCTCTGGGGGTTCATTTCGGACGCCAGCTTTCTGCCCTTCGTCGCGGCCGACGGCGGCTGCAATCTCGACCTCCATGTCGAGCCCGACTGCTACCCCCTCTATTGCGGGCTGGGCGCCGCGGCGCTGTTCGGCGCCGCGCGGCCGATGGAGATCGACGGGCTGCGGATTCTCGTGCCCGCGGCCGAGCATGTCCTGGCTCTGTGCCTGTCGAACGCGGTCAAGGACAAGCTGGGGGTCTTCGCCCTGCGCAAGGCGCTTGACGCTCTGATGCTGCTGCGCGCGCCGCATGACCTTGACTGGGACGCGATCGAGGCCGTCCTGGGCGCCGGCCGCCTGACCGGGCCCGGCCGGGCCTTCTTCGCGCTGCTCGAGTCCCTGGGCCTGGCCCCGGGCATTGTGCCGCCCCGTCTCGCCCGCCCGCCGCGCGGCTTGGCGGCGCTGGAATTCCGGCAGGTGGAGGCGGAATGGCGCGCCCTTTTCCCGCGCGAGCCTGGCCTGACCAGCCTTCTGCGGCGCGAGGCCCTGCTTTGCGCCGAGCCCGGAATCGCCCTCTACAACCATTGGCTTCGCCTCAAGGGCCTGGTGGCGCCGGGCAGCGGTCTGCCGGAAGCCGCGCGCGGCCTCGCCGGGTTGGAACCGCCGGCCGGCGAGAGTCGAGACTAGGCCTGGCCGAGAGAGCCCTTTGGGGGCGGGTTGTTTTGGTCTATCAAGGAGTTGGAGCGATACGGCAAGGGCTATGAACGACACGGTTACAAGCGAGCGCTGGCGCCGCGCGCAGGCGTCGGAGCAGCAGTATTGGGACGGTTTGGACGTCGCCGAACTGCTGCGTATCTGCGCCGAGAAACCGGCCTTCCTGAAGCATCTCGATGCCGCGACCTTGGCCGCCCTGTTCGACGACCGCGAGGTTCTCGAGATCGGCTGCGGACCCCTCGGGGTCGGCCTCGCCTCTTTCTATCCGGGCAAGGCGGCGATCCGCCGTTTCGTGAAGGTCGAGCCCTTGCCGCGGATCGCGGTCTCGGCGACCGGTGCGGCGCGCGAGCCCTGGGCCGCGCCCCTGGTCGATTGGGTCGCCGGTCTGGCCGACGAGGGCGAGTATGTCCAGATGCCGGGCGAGGCGCTCGATTTCGAGGCGCGTTTCGACACGGTCGTCACCTATAACGTCCTGGATCACGTCCAGGCGCCGGGCGGAATCCTGGCCGGCGCCTATCGCGCGCTGCGGCCCGGCGGCCGCATCCTGGTCGGGGTCGATTGCCTGTCCGTCGTCGGACGGCTGCGTTTCGAGCACCTGACGCGCCGGTGCCTCGCGGGAACCATCCTGGTCGAAGCCCATCCCCATACCTTCCTGCCCGACCACGTGCTCGCCATGATGGCGACGGCGGGCTTTGCCGGCCTTTCCTGCCGCGGCCTGCCCGGCCGGTTGCGGCGCGTCGCGGGGAGCGGGTTCAGGCCGGCCTTCCTGGGCGAGAAACGATAGGGGGCGGCGAAACGATGATCGCGGATCGCGTTCTGGTCACCGGCGGGGCCGGGTTCATCGGTTCCCATCTCTGCGACCGGTTAGTCGAGGGCGGCGCCGATGTCCTCTGCGTCGACAACTATTTCACCGGGGCCAAGCGCAATATCGCCCATCTGTTCGGGCGGCCGAATTTCGAGGCGCAACGCCACGATGTGACCTTCCCGCTCTATGTCGAGACGGATCAGATCTACAATCTGGCCTGTCCGGCCTCGCCCGTGCATTACCAGTTCGATCCCGTGCAGACGACCAAGACCAGCGTGCACGGGGCGATCAACATGCTGGGCTTGGCCAAACGGGTGAAGGCGCGCATCCTTCAGGCCTCGACCAGCGAGGTTTATGGCGATCCCGAGATCCATCCCCAGACCGAAGCCTATTGGGGCAACGTCAACCCGATCGGCTTGCGCGCCTGCTACGACGAGGGCAAGCGCTGCGCCGAGACGCTGTTCTTCGACTATCACCGCCAGCACGGCCTCGCCATTCGGGTCGCGCGCATCTTCAACACCTACGGCCCCCGGATGCATCCCGATGACGGGCGGGTGGTGTCCAATTTCATCGTCCAGGCGCTGCGCGGCGAGCCGATCACGATCTACGGCGACGGCGGCCAGACCCGGGCTTTCTGCTACGTCGACGATCTGGTCGAGGGATTGCTGCGCCTGATGGCGGCACCGGAAACGGCGACCGGGCCGGTCAATCTCGGCAATCCGGTCGAATTCACCATCCGCGAGTTGGCGGAGGCGGTGCTGGCCCAGACCGGGTCGTCCTCGAAGCTCGTCTTCAAGCCCCTGCCATCCGACGACCCCAAACAGCGCTGCCCCGACATCGCGTTGGCGGGCAAGCTTCTCGACTGGCAGCCCACGGTCGCCCTGGAAGACGGCCTCGGGCGGACAATCGACTATTTCAAGGCGCTACTCGCCACCTGATCCGCTTGAGCCGCCGGGGCCTTCCCGGCGAAAGGCGCAGAGCAGCAGGCGGTGGGAGGTCAGCAGCGGCGTCAGCCAAGTGCCGAAACGGCGCGCCGGCGCGTTGTTGTCGATCGGAATGAAGAAGGCGTCGTCGGCCCAGGCGCGCACAGGCTCGTAGCTGTCGAACAGGCTGTAGGAATAATAGACCCCGTCGCCGTCGTCGTAGAGATAGCCGCGCCCGCCGGTCTTGATCCGGTCGGCGATGCCCCACAGGCCGAGGCGGTAGAGCGCCAGCTTGGTATAGCGCGAAAAGGGTCGCCCGCCGCCGAAGCGGTTCGAATCGGACATGAAGACGCCCTTGCGCGCGACGCGCAGCATCTCGGCGACGACCCGGTCGGGATGGCGGACATGATGCAGGCAACCCAACTCGAAGACGACGTCGAAACTGTTATCCGCAAAGGGCAACTGATAGCCCGAACCGGTGACTGCCTCGCCCGCATCCAATCCCTCGCGCCGGGAGATCCGGACCAGATCCTCGACCGGATCGAGGCCGACGATGCGCACGTCCGGATTGCGCTGTTTGAAATGGCGCGCGCCCCGGCCGGTGCCCATGCCGACATCGAGCACAGTCTTCGCCCCCAGCCAGTCGATGAAAAAGGAGGTGTAGTCCAGGGACTTCCGATGCTCGTCGTCGATGCCGACATGATCGCGCTCGTAATCCTCGGCGATATCCCGGTAGTAGCGGCGCTGGAGCTGGGCTTCGGCTTCGTGATGGCGGGTCATGCGGCGTCCTGGGGTCTAGGAACGGGCAGGCCGCCGCGCGTGGGCCGGCGCAAGCCATGAAGCGGCATGGCCGTTCGCCGTTTCTGCGGCGCTCGCTGGCCTTGCAGATAGGGCAGCTTGAACAGGAAGCCGGCGAACAGCCAGAAATAGACGTTGACCGGATCGTAGTCGATCTGCCAGCCCTTGCCGCTGTGGATCGCGAGGGCGATGAAGAACCCGGTGAAGGCGGCCGCCACGCCCTTGAGGGCCTGCTCCCGGATCTGGCGCACGATGCGGATCGCATAGACGATCAACGCAGCCCAGGTCGCGAAGACTGCGACGCCGCCGAAGAAGCCCAGTTCCACGATCGCCTTCGCGTAGTAGCTCTCGAGATAGGTCAGAACCTGGATATCGCCGAAGGCATGGCGCGCCGGGCCGGTGTTCATGCCCGTTCCGATCCCAAGCGGATGGTTCCAGATCGCTTCGATCAGGTTCGCGAGCACCAGA
>JABIRQ010000045.1 GCA_018699755.1 Rhodospirillaceae bacterium
CTCGTGCACCATCGAGTGATGGGTGATGTCCTTTTCGAACTTCTCGCGCTCGTCCTCGGTCGGCAGCTCGCCGTAAAGCAGCAGGTAGCATACCTCCGTGAAGCTGGAATGCTCCGCCAGATCCTCAATGCTATAGCCGCGGTGGAGGAGGAGGCCCACATCGCCGTCGATATAGGTGATTTCCGACTCGCAGCTTCCCGTCGACGTATAGCCAGGGTCGTAGGTGAAATAGCCGGTGTCGGCGTAGAGCTTGCGCACGTCGATGACGTCAGGCCCGGTCGAGCCCGACAGAACCGGCAGCTCGAAGCTGTTTCCCGTCGTGTTGTCGAGCAAGGTCACGGTTCGCTCGTTGCCCTTGTCGGTTATTTTCGTTGCAGCGCTTTTCGTGCCGTCGGACATGTTTTTTTCGCTCCGTTCGGTAAGACCGGCGGTCGGGTCGATCGAATGTCTGGCCCGGAATGTCTGGCCCGGCCTGCCCCGCGGCCGTTATGTCATAATACTACGGCCCGGCCGCCTGCACATCGTTGATTCGCGCCAAACACTCTTCCCGCCCAAGCACGGCCATGACCTCGAAAATACCGGGCGACACCGCGCGACCGGTCAGCGCGGCGCGCAGGGGTTGGGCAAGCTGGCCGAGTTTGATGTCCGCCGCCTCGGCATGGGTGCGTATGCCGGCTTCGATCGCGTCTTCATCCCATGACTTAATTTTTTCCAGGGCGGTGGCCAGTCCGGCAAGCCGGGATCGCGCCGCGTCGTCGAGCAGTTTGGCGGCCTTCTCGTCGCACTCGATCGGGCGCGGAGCCGTATACATGCGCGCGCTTTCGGTCAGATCGCTCAGTGTCGTGGCGCGCTGCTTGAGACCGGCCATGCCGGCGCGAAGCCGGGCCAGGGCGGTTTCCCCTGGCGCGGCCGCGCCGTCGGCCGTCAGCCGTTGGAGCACCAACGCGACCAGGCGTTCGTCCTCCGCCCGTTGGACATAGTGCTTGTTGAGGTTGTCGAGCTTGGCGAAATCGAAACGCGCGGCCGATTTCCCGACCCCATCCAGATCGAACCAGCGGACCGCCTGTTCGGTGTCGATGATTTCGTCGTCGCCATGGCCCCAGCCCAGGCGCAGCAGGTAATTGCGTAGCGCCTCGGGCAGATAGCCCATCTCGCGGTAGGAATCGACGCCCAGGGCGCCGTGACGCTTCGATAGCTTGGCGCCGTCCGGGCCGTGGATCAGCGGGATATGGGCGAATTCCGGGATCGGCCAATCCATGGCGGCGAAAACCTGGAGCTGGCGGAACGCGTTGGTCAGGTGGTCGTCGCCCCGGATGACATGGGTGATCGCCATGTCGTGATCGTCGACCACGACCGACAGCATGTAGGTCGGCGTGCCGTCCGCCCGCAGCAGGATCATGTCGTCGAGCTGGTCGTTCGGCACCCGCACCTCGCCCTGCACCAGGTCGCGGATCGCGGTCTCGCCCTCGCGGGGCATCTTGATGCGGATGACGGGATCGACGCCCATGGGCGCCTCGGCCGGATCGCGGTCGCGCCAGCGCCCGTCATAGCGCATCGGCCGTCCCTCGGTGCGCGCCGCCTCGCGCATGGCCGTCAGTTCTTCGGGCGTGCAATAGCAGCGATAGGCCTTGCCCTCGGCGAGAAGCTGGTGGGCCACCTCGGCATGGCGCGGTGCACGCGAGAACTGGTGCACGACTTCGCCGTCCCAGCCGAGGCCGAGCCATTCGAGCCCGTCCAGGATGGCTGCCGTCGCTTCCTCGGTCGAGCGAGCGCGGTCGGTATCCTCAATGCGCAGGCAGAAGGCGCCGCCGTGATGACGGGTGAAAAGCCAGTTGAACAAGGCGGTCCGCGCCCCGCCGATATGCAGGAATCCGGTGGGCGAGGGGGCGAAACGGGTGACGACGGACATGGGCTCTCGGCAATAGGCTGGATGGCGCGCCGGGCAGATGCGTCCGGCCAGATACGTCCGGGCGGATGCGCTGACGCGCGGGAGTGGTAGCATATCAACCAGGGCGCTGACAGCAGGGCAGGGCGGCGAAGTGGTCGATCGGCCGGACAAGCGGAACGGGTCGGCACGCGTGGGACGGTCCCGGTTCCGGCGCCTGGTGTCGCTCGCGCTCGTCCCGACGGCGATCCTGCTGACCGAACGCGACCGAAGGCTGCTGTGGCTGCCCGTGGCGCTCGGCGCAGGGGTGGCGCTGTATTTCGCGCTGCCGGCCGAACCGGCCCCCTGGCCGGGCCCGGTGGCCGGCGCGGGCCTGCTTTTGGGGCTTTTGGCTCTGCGCCGCCGCCCGGCTGCCGTCCTCACCCTGGTTCCCCTTTTGGCATTGGCTCTGGGTTTCAGCGCCGCTCAGCTGCGCACGGCGTCGATCGACGTCGTTCCCTTGGCGGCGCGCACCGCGCCGCTCCTGATTCAAGCGCGGATTGCCGTGGTCGAGCCGGGACCGGTGCGCAGCCGCCTGCTTTTGGAGGAGGTACAAGGACCGGAGGGGTTGGAATCGCCCTTGCCGGCGCGGGTTCGCCTGCGGATATCCGGCCTCGCCGAAGGCCTGACGCCGGGCTCGCGCGTTCGGCTGCGGGCCGTGCTCATGCCGCCGCCCCAGCCGGTCGAGCCCGGCGCCTACGATTTCCAGCGCGACAGCTATTTCAAAGAGATCGGTGCGGTCGGCTTCGCCCTGGGCCAGGTCGAAATACTCGGCCAGGCGGAGCCGGGCGGCTGGCGCGAGGCGCTCCGTCGGATCCGCCACGGCGTGGCCCGAGCCGTGAATCGTGCCTTGGAGCCGCCGGAAGCGGGGATTGCGGCGGCGCTTCTGACCGGCCAGCGTTCGGGCATTCCCGAGGACACGCTGGCGGCAATCCGCGATGCCGGCCTCGCCCATCTGCTGGCGATTTCGGGTCTTCACCTGGGTTTGGTTGCGGGATTCGTCTTCTTCGCCCTGCGGGCCGCGTTGGCCCTCGTTGCGCCGGTGGCGCTGCGCTTTCCGATCAAGAAATGGGCGGCCGTGGCGGCCTTGCTGGCGGCCGGAGCCTATATGCTGCTGGCGGGCGCCACGGTGCCGACCCAGCGCGCCTTCGTGATGGTCGGCCTGGTGCTGCTTGCCGTGCTCGTCGACCGCACGGCGATTTCCATGCGCCCGGTCGCCTTCGCGGCCCTGCTGATCCTCCTGTTGTCCCCCGAAAGCCTGCTCGGCGCCAGCTTCCAGATGTCCTTCGCGGCCGTCGTCGCGCTTGTCGCCGGCTACGAGGCGCTGCGCGACCGGTCGCGCCGCGATCGCGTCCGGTCGGATGTGGCATTTGCCCGCTTGGCGCGCGGCGCGGTGCTCTATATCGGCGGCGTGGCACTGACCTCGGTCATCGCGATGGCGGCGACCGCGCCCTTCGCCGCCTTTCACTTCAATCGGCTGGCGGGCTTCGGGCTGGTCGCCAATGTCCTCGCCGTCCCGATCGCCGCGCTGTGGATCATGCCCTGGGGCCTGCTGGCCGTGGTCCTGATGCCGCTCGGGTTGGAGCGCCTGGCCCTGGCGCCCATGGGCTGGGGTATCGAAGCGGTGGTCGCCATCGCGGAGACGGTGGCGGGTTGGTCCGGCGGCGTGCTTCTGGTGCCGTCCTTTTCGCCGGCGGCGCTGCTACTGATGGTCGGTGGCGGCTTGTGGCTGTGTCTGTGGCGCAAGCCCTGGCGGGTGGCGGGCATCGCGCCGCTGGCATTCGGCCTGCTTCTGGCGGGACAGGCGGACCGGCCGGATATCCTGGTCTCGGGCGACGCCCGCCTTGTCGGGATCGTGACGGATGGCGGCGGGCGGGCGCTTTCGACCACGCGCCGCGCCCGCTTCGAGGCGGAGCAGTGGCTGCGCCGCGACGCGGCTGAAGAACCCGCGCCCTGGCCGGAGGTGGGGACGGGCCGTGTCGACGGCTTGGCCTGCGATGCCCTGGGTTGTGTCTATCGCGGTCCGGCGCGCACCGCCGCGCTTGTCCTGGACGGGCGGGCCCTGGCGGAGGATTGCGCCTCCGCCGATCTGGTCCTGGCCCTTATGCCGGTGCCGCGCGGGCGATGCCGGGGCGCCAAGGTGGTCGACCGCTTCGATCTGTGGCGGGACGGAACCCACGCGGTCTGGCTTTCTGAAAACGGGATCCGGATCGAAAGCGTCCTCAGCCGCCAGGGCGACCGGCCCTGGGTGACGAAACGCTGACGGGAGCGGGCGCCTCTAGTACTGGCGAAGCAGGCCGACCAGCTTGCCCTGCACCTTGACCCGGTCGGGGCCGAAGATGCGCGTCTCGTAAGCCTTGTTCGCCGGCTCCAGGGCGATCGAATCGCCCTTCTTACGCAGGCGCTTCAGGGTCACTTCGGCCTCGTCCACCAGGGCGACGACTATGGCGCCGCTGTCGGCGCTTTCGCCGCGCTCGATCAACACGGTGTCGCCGTCGAAGATACCGGCATCGACCATCGAATCGCCGTCGACCTCGAGGGCGTAGTATTCGCCCCGGCCGAGCATGGCCGCGGGCACGTCGACATGATTGGAATGGTCGCGCAGCGCCTCGATCGGCGTGCCGGCGGCGATCCGGCCGTAGAGCGGCAGTTCCACGGCGTCCTTGGGCCCGCCGCCCGCCACGCGCGCGGCGCGGAAGTCGCCCTGGATGATATTGGGGCCGGCATTGCCCGGAAATTCTTTCACTTCGCCGGCCCCGACGGCGGCCGTCTCGGGCAGGCGCAGCACTTCGAGAGCGCGCGCCCGGTGAGGCAGGCGGCGGATGAAGCCGCGTTCCTCCAACCCCGTGATGAGGCGATGGATGCCGGACTTGGACTTCAGGTTGAAGGCATCCTTCATCTCGTCGAAGGAGGGCGAGACGCCATCGTCCTGGATTCGCTCGTTGATGAAGATCAACAGTTCGTGCTGTTTCTTGGTCAACATCGCTCTACCCTCGCGTCCGCAGCCACAACATCTAGAACAAAACCGAAACTATGACGCATGTTCTAGTTTGGTTCGCATGGGCGGTCAAGCCGTAAAATCGCGGGTTCGCGAAAAATTATCGTAATGCGCTCCGCGGACCGTCAGAGGCCGCTGGACCGGTCCGACAGATGGAGGATCGAAACGGGGTCGCCCGCCGCCGCTGCCGGGGCCAGGGGCGGGCGCAGGATCAGGCATTCGGCGCGCGCGACCGTCGCCATCATCGAACTGTCCTGGCGCGGGAAGGGGGTGGCGACCAGGGCGCCGTCTTCCGCCCGGTGGAGGCCGGCGCGCAGATAGTCCTGGCGCCGGTCGTTGGCGCGCAGGTCGGTTCCGAGCCTGGCGGTGTCGGTCAGGTCCGCCGGCGGCGCGCCCAGCATCCGGTCGATGGCGGGGCCGAGAAAGATCAGGGCGCAGACCATGGAGGAGACGGGATTGCCGGGAAAGCCGAGCAGGGCGGTCGAGGCCATGCGGCCGAACATCAGCGGCTTGCCCGGTCGCATGGCGATGCGCCAGAAGTCGAGATCGAGGCCGTCCTCGCCCAAAGCCTCCTGGATCAGGTCGTGATCGCCGACCGAGGCGCCGCCGGTGGTCAGCAGCAGGTCCGCGTCGCGCGCGGCGGCGGCCGTCTCGCGGATGGACTGGATCGTGTCGCGGGCGATGCCCAGCATCACGGGCTGGCCGCCCCGGGCGCGGACGAAGGCGGCGAGGGCATGGCTGTTCGAGCTGACGATCTGGTTGGGGCCGATGGGATCGCCCGGCATGACGACCTCGTCGCCGGAGGCCAGGATGGCGATGCGCGGCTTCTGCCGCACGCGCAGCCAGGGGCGGTTCATGGCGGCGGCCAGGCCGATGTCGCGCGCGGTCAGGCGGCGCCCCGCGGCCAGCCCGGTCTCGCCCGCCTTGAAGTCGAGTCCGGCGGGCCGGACATAGGTGCCGGCGGGCACCGCCTGGGCGATCCGGATATCGTCGCCTTGGGCCTCGACATCCTCCTGGATGACGATGGCATCGGCGCCCTCGGGCAGCGGCGCGCCGGTGAAGATGCGGACGCATTCGCCCTGGCCCAACGCGCCGTCGTGGGACGCGCCGGCGGGCACCGCGCCGATCTGGCGCAGGGTAACGGGGGCGGCGGTGATGTCGGCGGCGCGCACGGCGTAGCCGTCCATGGCGGAGACGGCGGCGGGCGGCTGGGTCCGCCGCGCGACGAGATCCTCGGCAAGGACCCGGCCCGCGGCCTCGGCCAGGGCGATTTCCTCGGCCGGCAAGACGGAGAAGGCTTCGAGGATGTGCGCTCGGGCGTCCTCGACCGAGATCATGCCTCGGCCTCGAAACTGCCGGAGCGGCCGCCTTCCTTGCGCACCAGGCGGATATCGCCGATGCGCATGGCCTTATCGACCGCCTTGCACATGTCGTAGACGGTCAGGGCGGCGACCGAGACGGCGGTCAGCGCTTCCATCTCCACGCCGGTGCGCGCCTGGACCTTGCAGCGGGCCTCGATGAGGATCGCGGAGGCGGTCTCGTCCAGGGTCAGTTCGACCTCGGCCGAGGACAGGGGCAGGGGATGGCAGAGCGGGATCAGGTCGGCCGTGCGCTTGGCGCCCATGATGCCGGCGAGGCGCGCGACCGACAGCACGTCGCCCTTCTTCACCCCGCCCTCGGCGATGCGTTTCAGGGTTTCCGGCGCCATATGGACCGCGCCGCGCGCGACCGCCAGGCGATCGGTCACGTCCTTGCCCGAGACATCGACCATGCGCGCCCGGCCCTTCTCGTCGAGATGGGAGAACTCGGCCATGTCAGGCGGCTCCGGTCCGAGGGATGGGGATGGCGGGCAGGGGGTCGGCCAGGATGGCGCGGGTCGCGGCGGTCACATCGTCCTGGGCCATCAGGGATTCGCCGATCAGGAAACAGCGCATGCCGGCCCGCGCCATGCGGCCGAGGTCGGCGGGGCTGCGCAGGCCCGATTCGCAGACCAGGGTGCAATTGGCGGGCGCGCGGGCGGCGAGCCGTTCGGCCGTGCCGAGATCGACATCGAGGGTCTTGAGATTGCGGTTGTTGATGCCGATCAGCGCGACGTCCAGCGCGGTCGCGCGGTCCAGCTCGGCCACGTCATGGACCTCGACCAGCACGTCCATGCCCAGGCCCTCGGCCTCGGCCGCGAGGTCGCGGGCCTGCCCGTCCTCGAGCGCGGCCATGATGAGCAGCACGCAATCCGCGCCGAGCGCCCGGGATTCGGCGATCTGATAGGGGTCGAGCATGAAATCCTTGCGCAGGGCCGGCAGGTCGGCGGCGTCGCGCGCGGCGGCGAGATAGGCGTCATTGCCCTGGAAATAGGGCTCGTCGGTCAGCACGGACAGGCAAGCCGCCCCGGCCTCGGCATAGGCGCGGGCGAGGGCGGCTGGGTCGAAATCGGCGCGGATCAGACCCCGGCTGGGCGACGCGCGCTTGATCTCGGCGATCAGGCCGTAGCCCGTCATGGACGCCGTGCGCAGCCGTTCGGCGAAGCCCCGCGGCGGCGGCGATTGAGCCGCCTCGGCCAACAGGCCTGCCAGCGGGCGGCGCGCCTTGCAGGCCGCGACATGGTCGCGCTTGTCGGCGCAGATCTTGGCGAGAATGTCGGCCATGGTCCTAGCGGCCGTTGGTGATCTCGACCAGGCGGTCGAGGGCGGTCTCGGCCTTGCCGGAATCGATGGCCTCGGCGGCGCGCACGACGCCGGTATGAAGGGTGTCGGCGCGGCCCGCGATGATCAGGGCGGCGGCGCTGTTGTAGAGCACGAAATCGCGCAGGGGGCCGGGTTCGCCGCGCAGGATGGCGCGCATGGTTTGGGCGTTCTCCTCCGGCGTGCCGCCTTTGAGGTCGTCGGGCGCGGCGGGGGCGAGGCCGGCATCCTCCGGCGAGACCTCGAAGACGGAGACCGCGCCGTCCTTCAGGGCGGCGACCTTGGACTTGCCGGTCAGGGTCAGTTCGTCCAGCCCGTCATGGCCGTGGACGACCCAGGCTGCGACCGAGCCCAGGCTTTTCAGGACATGGGCCACCGGCTCGACCCAGCGTTCGGCGAAGACGCCGACGAGCTGGCGCTTGACCAGGGCGGGGTTGGAGATGGGACCCAGCAGGTTGAAGATCGTGCGCGTGGCCAACTCGACCCGGGGGCCGGCGACGTTGCGCATGGCGCTGTGGTGGCGCGGGGCGAGCATGAAGCAGATCCCGGCCTCGGTCAGGGCGCGCTCCACCAGGTCGAACTCCGCCTCCAGGTCCACCCCCAAGGCGGTCAGCATGTCGGCGGAACCCGACTTGGAGGTGACGGCCCGGTTGCCGTGCTTGGCCAC
>JABIRQ010000044.1 GCA_018699755.1 Rhodospirillaceae bacterium
CACCATCGCCGAGGCCCTGAAACTGGCCTTCGCGGACCGGGAGCGGCTGTATACCGATCCGGCCCAAATTGCGGTGCCCCTCGACCGGTTGTTGTCGGACCACTACGCGGCGGAACGCCGGGCGCTGATCCGGCCCGGGGAGGCCTGGCCCGAGATGCCGCCGCCCGGCGAATTGCTCGGCGGCCTGAAGGGCGGCCCCCAAGGCCCGGACCTCGACACCTCCTATGTGGCGGTGGTTGACCGCCAGGGCAACGCCTTCTCCGCCACCCCCAGCGACACCTCATACAGTGCGCCGGTCGTGCCCGGCACCGGCCTGGTGCCGTCCAGCCGGGGCAGCCAGTCCTGGGCCGATCCCGACCATCCCCGCGCCGTCGCCCCCGGCCATAGGCCGCGCCTGACCCCGAACCCGGCCCTGGCCCTGCGCGACGGCGCCTACGTCATGCCCTTCGGCACGCCGGGCGGCGATGTCCAGGTCCAGGCCATGGTGCAGACCTTCCTGAACCTGGAGGTCTATGGGATGGATCCGCAGCAGGCGGTCGAGGCGCCGCGCTTCGCCATGCACAGCTTCCCCAACTCCTTCGAGCCGCATGCCTACTATCCGGGCCGCCTCACCCTGGAACAGCCCCTGTTCGACGCGCATGGCGCCAATCTCGCCAAGCGCGGCCACAAGCCCGAGGCCTGGGCCGCCGGTACCTGGCGCGCCGGCGGCATGTGCCTGGTGCGCCACGATCTGAAACGGGGAATCCTGGAAGGGGCGGCCGACCCGCGCCGGCCGAGCTACGCCCTGGGGTGGTAGGGGGCGACGCCTACCGGAACTGCGGCACGACGCGGGTCATGAAATCCTCGATCGAATTCATGATTTCGCCATGCGGGGTGCCGAAGCTGAAATTGAGCTGCATCTCGTCGATGCTCTGCTCGTAGTAGAGGCCGAGCTTGTCGGCGATCTCCTCGGGCGATCCGATCATCAGGTTGCGCTCGATATCCTCCAGGGTGATGTCCGGCTCCATCGGGGTGATGTTGCCGCCCTTCACATGGCCTTCGCTCGAGAAGACGTCGAGGAAGCGGACATGGCGGTCCATCGCGTCCTGAAGCACCCGGCGCTTCTGCTCTTCCGAGCGGGTGACGAAGATCATCACCAGCATGGAGAGTTTCAGATGCGGCTTGTCCCGCTTGCGGATCGATTCCTGGAATGCGCCAGCCTGCATCTTGACCATCTCGACCGGATTGCGCAGGGGCGTGGTCAGGACCGGAAGGTCGAGCGAGACGGCGTAGTCGATGGCGCCCGCACCCATGGCGGCGAACCAGACCGGGGGATGCGGCTTTTGGACCGGGCGCGGCACGATGGTGGTCGGAGGGATCTTGTAGAACTCGCCGTCATAGGACACGTCCTCCTCGCTCAGCAGCTTGACGAGCAGGTCGAGGGATTCGCGGAAGACGTCGTGGGACTGCTCGAGGTCCTTCTGGAAGCGGGCGAACTCGTATTTGTAGGCGCCGCGCCCCACGCCGACTTCGATCCGGCCGTTCGTCAGGCAGTCCGCCTGGGCGACTTCGCCGGCGAGTTGCAGCATGTCGCGAAAGGGCAGGATCGAGGTCGAGGTGACGATGCGGGCGTGTTTGGTGTGCTCGGCGAGCTTGATCCCCGTGAGCAGGGCGTTCGGGTGCATCAGGGCGTTGGTGAAATGATGCTCGGGAATGGTGAAGGAGGTGAAGCCCAACTCCTCCGCCCATTGGGCTTCGCGGATCAGCTCGCGGTAGAGATGCTGGACGGGGCGCGAAATGTCCCGGGCATAACCGGGCAGATAATAGCCGAATTCCATGGGCGCGGTTCCTCGGGTTCCTAGCGTCGGGGGTTCCTAGCGTCGGGGGTTCCTAGCGCTGGCCGATGCGCCGCCACTCGTAGCAGGCGACCTTGTGCTCGTCCGAGATGTCCTCGAGGGGCGGATGGGCCGTCTTGCACTGGTCGACCCGGTAGGGGCAGCGCGCGTAATAGCGGCAGCCGACCGTCTCGCCGGTCGGGTTGTAGGCCTCTCCCGCTTCCTCGACCGGCACGTCCGGATCGTCCTTGACCGTGGGTTTGAGAGTGCCGAGAAGCGCCTCGGTATAGGGGTGGCGGGGGTTCTCGTAGATCTCGTTCGTCGGCCCCAGTTCCAGCAGTTTGCCGAAATACATGACCCCGATGCGATGGCACAGATAGCGCGCGACATGCAGGTCGTGGGTGATGAAGACCATGGTCGTGCCCAGCTCGTCCTGGATGTCGCGGAAGAGGTTGAGAATCTGCGAGCGGACCGAGACGTCGAGCTTGGACACAGCCTCGTCGGCCACGATCAGGTCGGGGGAGAGGGTCAGGGCGCGTCCGATGGCGACGCGCTGGAGCTGCCCGCCCGATAGCTCGTGGGGAAAGCGGCTTCGGAACGTCGGCGAAAGGCCGACCTGGGTCAGAATTTCGTCGACCTTCCTGTCGACCTCGTCCGGCCGGCAGATGCGGTGCAGCAGGAGCGGCGTCGCCAGGACAGTGCGCACGGTCTGACGCGGGTTGAGGGAGGATGCCGGGTCCTGGAAGATCATCTGCAGGTCCCGGCGCAGGGCCTTGAGGGAGGAGCCGCGCAGCCGCGTGATATCCGTGCCGCGGAAGGAGATGCTGCCCTGGTGGGCGTCGTAGAGTCGGAGGATCGCCTTGCCCAGGGTGGTCTTGCCGCTGCCCGATTCTCCGACCAGGCCCAGGACCTCGCCCTTACGGATATCCAGGCTGACCCGGTCCACGGCGTCCAGGTGCTTGGGCTGGTCCGACATGATGCCGCTCAGGCCCTGGCCCAATTTGAATCGAATCGTCAGATCGTCGATCCGCATCAAGGGCTCGGCGGCCCCCAGGTTGCGTGCGTCAGCGGCCAGCGACATCGTCGTCCTCGTAAAGCAGACAGCGGACCTCACGGCCGGGCAGGTGGAACAGTGGCGGCCGTTCGGCCTCGCACCGCTTGAAGACATGCGGGCAGCGCGGCGCGAAAACGCAGCCGGGAGGCAGATTGCCCGGATGGGGCAGCTCGCCCGGGATTTCCTGCAGCCGTTCGCCGGATTTTTCCTCTAGCGCCAGGGCGGTCGCCAACAGACCCTGGGTATAGGGATGCTTGGGATCGTCGAAGATTTCCTTGGTCTTGCCCAGTTCGACGATGCGGCCGGCGTACATCACCGCGATCCGGTCGCACAGGGCCGCGGCGATCGTCATGTCATGGGTGATGAAGACGAAAGCCGAATCCAGGCGCTTCTGAAGATCGCGGAACAGGTTCAGGATTTGGCGCTCGACGATGTTGTCGAGGTTGGTGGTCGGCTCGTCCGCCAGGATCAGGTCCGGCTCGAAGGCCAGGACCAGGGCGATCAACGCGCGTTGCAGCATGCCGCCCGAAAGCTGATGCGGGTACTGACCCAAAACGTTCTCGCCATGGGCGATGCCGACATCGCGCATCAGGTCGATCGCGGCGTCGCGCCAGCCCTTCGCCCGCTGCGCATGGTCCGGCGATTTCACTGCCGTGCGTTCGAAGACCTGGTGGAAATGCCAGCCGACCTTTTTCGCCGGATTGAAGGCGCCGGTCGGGTCCTGGAAGACGACGGCCATGCGGTTGCCCCGCAGGTCGCGAAACGCCTCCTCGTCCATGCCGGTCACGTCGAGGTCGAGGAAGTCGAACGTCTCCCACTTCGTCTCCGCGTTCTCGGGCAGAAGATGCAGGATCGCCATGCCCGTGACTGTCTTGCCGGAGCCGGATTCGCCGATGATGCCCAGCACTTCGCCCTTGCGGACCTCCAGGCTGACATCCTCGATGATCGGCAGATAGCCGTCCGACATGCGGAAGCCGGCGTTCAGGCCGCGTATGCGCAGCGCGACGTCGTTCCCGTTGGTTGCTTCGGTCATGCCATCGACCTCTTGCGCAGGCGCGGGTCGAGAATGTCGCGCAGGCCGTCGCCCAGAAGGTTCAGACCCAGGATGATGACCATCAGGGTCAGGCCGGTCAGGGTGATGACCCAGGGATGGGCCAGGAAATAGTCCTTGCCGTCGGCCATGACGACGCCGAGGGACGGGTCGGGCGGCTGCACGCCCAGGCCGAGGAAGGACAGCCCGGCCTCGATCACGATGCCGAAGGCGAAGCCGACCGTCAGCTGAACGAACATGGGCGCCGCGATGTTCGGCAGGATCTCGCGCAGCATGATGCGCAGGTTCGACTGGCCCATCAGCCGGGCCGCCTGGACATAGGGTTCTTCCTTCACCGAGAGCGTGGTGTTGCGCGCCAGGCGGGCGAAGTTGGGAACGTAGACCAGGGCGATGGCGAAAATCACCGGCTGGATGCCGAAGCCGAGGACCAGCATCAGGAACAGGGCCAGGACGAAGATCGGGAAGGCCATCAGAAGGTCGACGATGCGCATGACCACCGGGTCCACCCAAGTGCCGACGAAGCCGCTGGTCATGCCGATCAGGGTGCCGGCGGCGCCGCCGAGGGCCACGCCGACAATGGTGACCAGCATCGAGATACGTGCGCCGTACAGAACACGGGCGAGCACGTCCCGCCCGACGGCGTCGGTGCCGAAGGGGTGGGTCCAGGACGGAACCTCGAGGATCGCCATGAAATCCATGTCGTTGGGATCGTAGGGCAGGATGGACGGCCCGAAGATCATCGCCAGAGTCATGAAGCCGATGATCGCCACCCCGGCGGTCGCGGACCGGTTGCGCAGGACGTCCCGCGCAAAGCGCTTGGGGGAGAATGTGGAGCTAGCCATCGATCAATGGGTCCTGCGTGGATCGAGGAAGGCGCAGATGATATCGACGATCAAATTCACGCCGAGGACGAAGACCAGGAAGGCCAGCATGCAGGCCTGCACCACCGCGTAGTCTCGGCCGAATGCCCCGTCGACCATCATCGAGCCGAGGCCGGCGATGCCGAAAATCCGTTCGATGATCACCGTGCCGCCGACCAGATAGCGGACCTGGACGCCGATCACGGTCACGAAGGGGATCAGGGCGTTGCGGAAGATGTAGTGCATGTAGACGAAGGTGTCGCGGAACCCGAAAGACCGCGCCGCCGTGACGTAGTCGCGCCGTTTCGTCTCCAGCAGGGCCGCGCGCAGGATGCGGGCGAAGACGCCGGCCATGGGCGCGGCGATGGCGAAGGCCGGCAGCGCGCCGTTCACCAGCGCGCCGGAAAAGGACACCATCGGCGAGGTGAAGCCGAAGGCCGGAAGCACGCCGAGACCGAGGGAAAAGACCAGGATCAGGACGTAGCTCAGCCAGAAGTCGGGCATCGAGATGCCGAGGACCGAAGCCGAGGTCGCCGCAGTGTCGGACATCTTGCCCTGGCGCAGGGCGGCGATCGATCCGGCGAAGAAGGCGATGACCACTGCGATCAGCAGGGCATAGACGGCGATGAACAGGGTGTTGGGCAGGCGCTGGACCATCAGATCCCAGACCGGATAGCCCTGGGCCAGGGTGATCGACGTGCCGAAATCGCCTTGGACGATGCCGGTGAGCCAAATCCAGAACTGGACGGGCAGGGGCTGGTCGAGGCCGTGAACGCGGCGAAACGCCGCGACGTTCTCGTCCGTCGCGTTCTCGCCGAGCGCGGCGATCGCCGGATCGCCGGGAATGAGCTGCATCAGGATGAAGACGAATACCGCACCGATCGCAATCGTGACCAGCGCGCCGCCGAGCCTGATGATTAGATACCAGATGAACCCCAATGCGGGCGCCCCTTCCGTCCCGTGGTCGATGCCGCGTGTCGCCGAATCGGAAAGCGATTCGCCTGCGGGGCCGAACAGTCAGCCGCCCCTACGGCACCTGCATTCTCGGAAAGCCGCCCCGGCGCGACGATCGGGATCGCCGCGCCGGGTACGATATTTTCCGGTTGGCTTAGCTCGGGACGGAGACCGGTCCGAGCTGGCTGCCCAAATGCTGACCCGGAGTCGGGACGAAGCCCTCGACCCCCGTCCGCCACATGTTGTGGGCGTTGTTGTTGAACGCGAAGATCACCGGGCATTCCTCGACGATGATGTCTTCGGCCATCCGATACAGCTCACCGCGCTTGACCGGGTTGAATTCGGCCCGCCCAGCGTCGATCAGCTCGTCCACTTTGGTGTTGGAGTACTTGTAGAAGTTGCGGCTGGCATCCGTACGGAAGCAGTCGCCGACATACTCGTCGAGCTCCATACGCCCGATCCAACCGGTGTTCGAGCAGTCGATTTCCATCGCCTTGTAGCGCTGGAAGGCGACATTGGCATCGGTCACCTCGACGGTGAACTTGGTGCCCAGCACCTGGTTGATGTTGGCGGCAAAAATTTCCGACCACCGCTTCCACCAACCCGAACCCCAGGTCAGGACGACGGCTTCGGTGCCCTCGCCATATTTGCCCTTGGCCATTTCGGCGCGGGCCCGTTCCGGGTTGAAATGGCAGACCGGCCGTTCGTAGGTGGCATAGGCGGTCTTGAGATAGGACGGAATGGAGCCCTGCATCGGCGAGCCTTCGCCGAAGATCGCGGCCTTGATGACGGACTCGCGATTGAAGGCCATCGAAACCGCTCGGCGGAAATTCACGTCGTCGAACGGCGCTTTGTTGAGGTTGAGCGCGCAATAACGCCAGTTGGCGCCGGGCAGCCGCGAGATCGTGATGTTCGGATCGGCTTCGAGCTGCGGTGCGTCGGCGAAGGGAATGGTGCTGGCGAGGTCGATATCGCCGGCCAGCATTGCGGTGCCGCCGCTCGTCTCCTCGGGGATCAGCAGAATGTCGCAGGACGCGACCTTGGGCTGGCCCGCCCGGAAATAGTCGGTATGCGCGACCATTTGGAGCCGCTCGCTCGGGCGCCATTCCTTGACCTTGAACGGACCGGTGCCGACCGGGGCCTTCGAAAAGGCAGCCTCGCCCATTTCCTCGAATGCCTTCTTGGAAATGATCTGGGAGCCGGTGACGCCGTTGTGCAGATGAGTGATGACCGGAACGCTGGGCACCGACAGGCGCACGACCACGGTGTACTTGTCGCGGGCCTCGACCTGCTCGATGGCCGTGAACTTGCCACGGTTCGGCGAAGCCGTGTCCACGTTGAGCACACGGTCGAGGGTGAATTTGACGTCCTCGGAGGTCAGTTCCTCGCCGTTGTGGAACTTCACGCCCTTATGCAGCTTGAAGACATAGGTCGTGTCGTTCTCCTGGCTCACCGATTCGGCGAGGTCCGGCTCGACCGAGCCGTCCGGCAGGATGCGCATCAACCCGTTGAACAGCGCCGACAGGGTCCAGAAATCGGAATTCAGACCGGCCTTCTGCGGGTCAAGCGTGTTGACCACGCTGAAGCCGATGAGGCCGACATTGAGGTGATGATGGCCGGTGGCGTTCGCCAACCGACCCCAGCTCGGCATGGCGGCGGCGGTAACGCCCGCGGCCGCACCGACCAGGAAATTGCGCCGGCTGACGCCGGACGGCTTGCGTGTGCTCGTCATAATGTTGTTCTCCCTGAAGACGCTAAATCGTTTTGTCCCGTGAACAACGGTCCTTCGCGGCCTTGTATCCTGCCCGATTGAACGCGCTGCCGCTCGACCGTTCCTGGTCCCATCGAGTGGGAACCTGGGTGAGCTTCGCATGAAAGTGTAGGCATCGCTTGATTTGGCGGTCAAGAAATCGGATGAGGCCGCTGGTAACAGGCGGTCACGCGTGTGATAGCGTTTGGCGCCTGGGCGAGCGTGGTTTGAGAGCGGTTTGATGCGCCGGCTGAATGATGGAGAGAGCGATGAGAGAGAGCCTCGCTGAATTGAAGGACCGGGAGTTCGACGTCGCCGTGGTCGGCGCGGGCATCAA
>JABIRQ010000043.1 GCA_018699755.1 Rhodospirillaceae bacterium
GACCTGGTGGTAGTGGATGGCGTGCAGGGTCGCTGCCGTCGGCGACGGTACCCAGGCGGTGGACGCGCCGGCCTGGGGGTGGCCGATCTTGGCTTCCAGCATGGCCGCCATCAGATCCGGCATGGCCCACATGCCCTTGCCAATCTGGGCCTTTCCTTGCAATCCGCATTCCAGGCCGATATCGACATTCCATGTCTCATAGGCCTGGATCCAGGCCGCCTGCTTCATGTCGCCCTTGCGGATCATGGCGCCGGCTTCCATCGAGGTGTGCATTTCGTCGCCGGTGCGATCGAGAAAGCCGGTGTTGATGAAACAGACCCGGTCTTGCGCTGCGCGGATGCATTCCTTGAGGTTGATGGTGGTGCGGCGCTCCTCGTCCATGATGCCCATCTTGAGGGTCAGGGGGCTGAGGCCGAGCACATCCTCGACACGCGCGAACAGCTCGCTGGAAAACGCGACTTCCTCAGGGCCGTGCTGCTTCGGCTTGACGATATAGACCGAGCCCGCGCGGCTGTTACGGAACTTGCCGTCGCCCTTGAGGTCGTGCATGGCGATGAGGCTGGTGAAAAGCGCATCGAGAATGCCTTCCGGCACCTCGTTGCCGTCTGTGTCGAGCACCGCGCCGTTGGTCATCAGATGGCCGACATTGCGCACCAGCATCAGGCTGCGCCCGGCCAGCGTCATGGTGTCGTCGTCGGGCGTGGTGTATTCGCGGTCGGGCGCAAGGGTGCGCTCGACCGTCTGACCGCCCTTGGCGAAACTGGCGGTGAGGTCGCCCTTCATCAGCCCGAGCCAATTGCGATAGACCAGCACCTTGTCCTCCGCATCCACCGCCGCAACGGAATCCTCGCAGTCGACGATGGTGGTGATGGCCGATTCGATCATCATGTCGCAAATGCCGGCAGCATCGTCCTTGCCGATGGCATGCTCGCGGTCGATACACACCTCGACATGCAGCCCGTTGTTCTCGAACAGCAGCGCGCTCGGCGACTCTTCATCGCCCTGGTAGCCCATCAGCTGGCCCGGGTCGATCAGGCCCGTTACCCGGCCGGTGCCGAAGCGGACCGAAAGCCGGCCGTCATAGACTTCGTAGCCGGTGGCCTCGGCGTGGGAGATGCGCTCGAGTGGTGCTACCTGGTCGAGAAAGGCGCGGGCATAGGCGATGACCTTGTCGCCACGCAGCGGATTGTAGCCGCCGCCGCGGGTCGCGCCATCGTCCTCCGAAATGGCATCGGTGCCATAGAGCGCATCGTAAAGGCTGCCCCAGCGCGCATTGGCGGCGTTCAGGGCGTAGCGCGAATTGGTCACGGGCACCACCAATTGTGGCCCGGCCAGGGTGGCGATCTCCTCGTCCACATTGGCCGTGCTGGCCGCAAAGGGCTCGCCCTCGGGCAGCAGATAGCCGATCTCGGTCAGGAATTCCTTGTATTCGGCAGCATCGAATCCCTGCTCTCGCCGGTCCCGGTGCCAGGCATCGATCGTCGCCTGCAGCTCCTCGCGGCGCGCCAGAAGCTCGGCGTTGCGCGGCCCCAGATCGCGCAGGATGGCGGCAAGCCCCGCCCACACGGCATCGGCGTCGAGCTCTGTGCCCGGGATGGCCTCGTCATTGATGAAATCGTACAGCACTTTTTCGACGGCGAGGCCGTGGGCCTGGACGCGTTCGCTCATATCTCTCTCCAACCTTCTCGTTCTGCGCGGACAAGCGCCTGTGTTCCCTATCTTTGGGCGAAGAGTCAATGCGCGAAAGGGCTCGTGGTACCGCTCCCGACGCGTCATTATGGCGCCATGCTGTTACCAACCACCATCAGCGGGAGCCTGCCCAAGCCCTCTTGGCTGGCCCACCGCCAAGCCCTTTGGGCGCCGTGGCGCCTCGAGGACGCGGAAGAATTGGCCGAGGCCAAGCGCGATGCGGTGCGCCTCGCCATTGCCGACCAGGAGCGCGCCGGCCTCGATATCGTTTGCGATGGCGAACAATCGCGCCAGCATTTCGTGCACGGCTTCCTGGAGCAGGTCGAGGGCATCGATTTCGCCAACAAACGGCGCATCGGCATTCGCGCCGACCGCTACGAGGCCGATTGCCCGACCGTGGTCGGCGAGCTGCACCGCCGCGGCCCCGTGCACGAGGCGGACGTGCGCTTCGCCCGCGCCC
>JABIRQ010000121.1 GCA_018699755.1 Rhodospirillaceae bacterium
CATCACGACCTTGAACACGGCCGTGCGCTTTCCGGTTCGGCTCGTCGAATCGGGCCCGGCCGGCGGCGCCATTTTCGCCAGCCATATTGCCCGCGAACTCGACCTCGACGAGGTGGTCTCCTACGACATGGGCGGCACGACAGCCAAGATCTGCCCGATCGAGGACGGCCAGCCCCAGACCTCGCGCACCTTCGAAGTCGCGCGCGTCTACCGCTTCCTCAAAGGCAGCGGGCTGCCCCTGCGCATCCCCGTCATCGAGATGGTCGAGATCGGCGCGGGGGGCGGCTCGGTCGCCCATATCGACGCCCTGGGCCGGATCGCCGTGGGGCCGGAGAGCGCCGGCTCGGAGCCCGGCCCGGCCTGCTACGGCCGCGGCGGCGAGAACCCGACCGTCACTGACTCCGACGTCGTTCTGGGCCGTATCGATCCCGACAATTTCGCCGGCGGACGCATGACGCTCGACCGCGGCGCCTCGGAGAAGGTGCTCGACGCCGTCGTCGGCTCCGCCCTCGAGCTCGACACGCCCCATGCCGCCCTCGGCGTCGCCGAAATCGTCGACGAGAACATGGCCAACGCCGCGCGCGTCCATGCCATCGAAAGCGGCAAGGATATCGAGCGCCGCACCCTGGTCGTCTTCGGCGGCGCGGCCCCCGTCCATGCCGCGCGCATGGCCGAGAAGCTAAATATCGGCCGGGTGGTGATCCCGAGCGGCGCCGGCGTCGGCTCCGCCATCGGCTTCCTGCGCGCGCCCGTGGCCTACGAGGTCATCCGCAGCAACTACCAGCGTCTCGGTTCGCTCAATATCCGCCACATCAACGATCTGATCGAGCAGATGCGCAAGGAATCCCGCGAGGTGGTGGAGCCGGGCGCCGGCGACCGGCCGCTCAAGGAAACGGTCATCGCCTTCATGCGCTACGTCGGCCAGGGTCATGAGGTCGGGGTCGAGATCGGCGTTCAGATCGCCGGCGGCAAGCTCGGCGACGATGGCGACGCCGTCATGCGCAAGGGTTTCGAGACCGCCTACCATGCTCTCTACAACCGCACGATCCCGAAGCTCGATATCGAAATTCTGACCTGGTCGCTGCAGGTCAGCACCGAAACCGAGAAGTCCCAGTCCTTCAAGCCGGCGAAGAAGCAGCCTGCCCCTACCGCCGTCGGCGAGCGGCAGTTGCTGGACCGCGATACCGGCAAGTATTCGACCGTGCCCTACTACTACCGCAAGGACCTGCCGCCCGGCACCGAGGTGGTCGGCCCCTGCGCGATCGTCGAGGACGATACCAACACGGTCGTCGCGAAGGGCTATAATGCCGTCATCCATCCGCTCGGCTATATCGTCATGGAGCGGCAGGACACGGCCTGAGCCGGAGCCGCCGAGCGAACGCCGACAAAAGACGAGACCACAGAGGAAGGCGAGACCATGGCCGACGCGTTGAGCCAGATTCATATGCAGGTGATGTGGAACCGCCTGATCTCGGTCGTCGAGGAACAGGCCCAGACCCTGGTCCGCACCGCCTTTTCGACCAGCGTGCGGGAGGCGGGCGACCTGGCCGCCGGCGTCTTTGACCGCGAGGGGCGCATGCTCGCCCAGGCGGTGACCGGCACGCCCGGCCATATCAACGCCATGGCCGAGGCGGTCATCCATTTCATCAACAAATACCCGGTCGACACGATGGAACCGGGCGACCACTACATCACCAACGATCCCTGGCAGACCAGCGGCCATCTGCACGACGTCACGGTCGTCACCCCGACCTTCCTCGACGGCAAGGTCGTCGGCCTCTTCGCCAACACCTGCCATATCGTCGATATCGGCGGGCGCGGCTTCGGCCCGGACGCCCGCCAAGTCTACGAGGAAGGCGTCAACATCCCGATCATGCCGCTGTTCAAGCGCGGCGAGGTCAACGAGACCCTGCTTGAAATCCTGCGCACCAACGTGCGCGAGCCCATGCAGGTCGAAGGCGACATCTATTCCTTCGCCGCGGCCAATGATGCCGGCTGCCGGCGGCTCGTCGAGATGATGCGCGAATTCGATCTCGACAGCCTGAAAGACCTGGGCGAATACATCATCGAGCAGTCGCGCGTCGCAACGATCGAGAAGATTCGCAAGCTCGACAAGGGCACCTTCCACAACCAGCTGACGATGGACGGCTACGACGAGCCGATCACTCTCAAGGCGGCCCTGACCGTCAATGAAGAGAGCATCCATGTCGATTATGCCGGCTCCTCGCCGGCCAGCGGCTTCGGCATCAACGTCGTCTTCAACTACACCAAGGCCTATACCTGTTTCGGCGTGAAATGCATCGTGGCGCCGGACGTGCCGAACAATTACGGCTCGCTCCTGCCCATCACCTTCGCCGCGCCC
>JABIRQ010000233.1 GCA_018699755.1 Rhodospirillaceae bacterium
TCCCAACCTGATGGCTGCCGACATCCTGGCCTACAAGGCGACCCATGTGCCCGTCGGCGAGGACCAGAAGCAGCATCTCGAACTGGCCCGCGATATCGCCCAGAAGTTCAATCACGACTACGGGGTCGAGTTCTTCCCGATCATCGAGCCGCTGATCCTGGGCGCCGCGACCCGCGTGATGAGCCTGCGCGACGGCGCCCGCAAGATGAGCAAGTCCGAACCCTCGGACATGTCGCGCATCAACCTGATCGACGACACCGACCAGATCGCCCAGAAGATCCGCAAGGCGAAGACCGATCCCGAGCCCCTGCCCGATTCGCCCGAAGGGCTGGACGGGCGGCCCGAGGCGGCCAATCTGATCGGCATCTACGCCGCCCTGGCCGACGAGCCGGTGGAGGCGACCGTCACGCGTTTCGCGGGTCGGCCGTTTTCCGAGTTCAAGCCCGCCCTGGCCGAGCTGGCGGCCGAGAGCCTCGGCCCGATCGGCGAGGAGATGCGTCGGCTGACGGCCGATCCGGGCCATATCGATGCGGTCCTGCGCGACGGCGCCGAGCGCGCCCGGGCGATCGCCGAGCCGATCCTGGCCGAGGTTTTCGACATCGTAGGCCTGCTGCGCACCTGAGCGCGACCGGCGGCGCGAAAGCCCCCCGCGCCAACGCGAAAGAGCCCCCGCGCCAAGCGCGAAAGACCTTTGACCGCAACGGGGGCGGGAGTAAGTTAGCCGCCACGATTGACGGGTCATTTCGCGCCGCGCCCCGCTTGCGCGGGCGCCGGAACGGCCTGAGGCCACGCAAGACGGGCCCGGGCGCAGGTTATGCAGATCTATCTTCCGATCGCCGAGATGAGCGTGGACGTCCTGCTCCTGCTCGGGCTCGGCGCGGGCGTGGGCTTTCTCTCCGGCATGTTCGGCGTGGGCGGCGGCTTTCTCATGACGCCGCTGCTGATCTTCATTGGCGTGCCGCCGCCGGTCGCGGTGGCGAGCGAGGCCAACCACATCACGGCCTCTTCGGTGTCCGGCGTGCTGGCCCATTGGCTGCGCAAGGGCGTCGACTTCAAGATGGGCGCCTATCTCCTGGTCGGCGGCATGGTCGGGTCGAGCGCCGGCGTTTGGCTGTTCGGCGTGTTGAGCGAACTCGGCCAGATCGATCTCGCCATTTCGCTCCTCTACGTCATCTTCCTGGGCATCGTCGGAATCCTGATGGCCCAGGAGAGTGTGCGCACGATCCTGCGCCGCCGGCACCATCCGGGCCCGGCCAAGCGAATTCGCCAGCCACGCTGGGTCCGCAGCTTGCCGATGAAGATCCGCTTCCACAAATCGCGCCTCTATATCAGCGCCTTTCTGCCCATCGGAGTCGGCGCCGGGGTCGGTGTCCTGGCCGGCCTTCTGGGCGTGGGCGGCGGCTTTATCCTGGTGCCGGCGATGATCTATCTGCTCGGCATGCCGAGCTCGGTGGTCATCGGGACCTCGCTGTTTCAGGTGATCTTCGTCACGGCCAACGTCACCTTCCTGCAATCGGTGACGAACCAGACGGTCGATGTCATGCTGGCCTTCTTCCTGCTGATCGGCGGGGTCGTCGGCGCGCAATACGGCGCCCGCGTCGGCGCCCGCCTGCCGGGCGAGCAGATGCGGGGGCTGCTCGCGCTGCTCGTCCTCGCGGTCGCGGTCAAGCTGCTGCTCGATCTGGTGATTACGCCCGACGATCTGTATTCGCTGCAGGTCCTGGACCGGGTGGAATGACGATGCGGCGCCTCGTCCTGCCTTCTCTCGCGCTCGCCGCCGCGTTCGGCGCCCTCTCCCTGGCCTGGACCGGCGCCCGGGCGCAGGGCCTGGTTGCGGACCTGTCGGATCATTTCGTCGCGATCACCGCCGGGTTCACCGGCACCGACGTCCTGCTGTTCGGTGCGTTGGACGAGGAGGGCGATGTCGCCGTCGTGGTGCGAGGGCCGGAGCAGGACGTGGTCGTCCGGCGCAAGGACCGCATCGCCGGAGTCTGGGCAAATGCCGACGAGCTGACCTTCGAGGCGGTGCCCACCTTCTATGCCATCGCGGCCAATCGCCCGCTCGACGATCTTGCGCCGCGGCCGGTCCTGGAACGCAATCAGATCGGCATGCGGAACATTCGGTTCAACGCGATGGAGCCGGATGTGACAGAAGTCGAGACCGCGCGCTTCATCGATGCCTTCATCCGTATCCAGAAGAGGCAGCGCCTCTATTCCGACGACCTCGGCACGGTGACCTTCATGACGGGGCGCCTGTTCCGCTCGCGGCTGGTGTTTCCGTCCAACGTGCCGGTCGGCGTCTATACCGTACAGGTCTTCCTGATCCGCGACGGCGAGGTGCTCAGCGCCCAGACCACGCCGCTGAACATCGACCGCACGGGCATCGGCGCGGAGATTTTCCTGTTCGCCCATCGCCACGCCGCGGCCTATGGCGCGCTTGCGATCCTGTCCGCCCTGGTGGCAGGATGGCTGGCTGGGCAGATCTTCAAAAGGCGTTGATTTTGAATATGTTAGGGGCAGAATGATGACAGAGGAACGCAGCGCCGGCGCGCCGCCCGAGGCGGAAAGACGAATGTTTCTCGTCGTCGTCGACGAGAGCGAGGAGCTCCATGTCGCCTTGCGTTTCGCCTGCCGGCGGGCCCAGCGCACGGGGGGCCGCGTCGCCCTGCTCTACGTCATGGAGCCGTCCGACTTCGCCCATTGGATGGCGGTCAAGAAAGTCATGGAAGAGGAACAGCGCACGGCCGCGGAGGAGCGGCTGCAGAGCCTTTCCTCCATGGTCATGGAGTGGACGGGCGAGATGCCGGTCCTGTTCATCCGCGACGGCAGCCGTCGCGACGAATTGCTGCGCCTGATGGACGAGGAACCGGCCATCTCCATTCTGGTGCTCGGCGCCGCGCGTACGCCGGGCGGGCCCGGACCCCTGATCTCGGCCCTGACGGGGAAATATTCTGAGGCGCTGCACGTGCCGCTGACGATCGTGCCCGGCACCTTGAGCAAAGAGGAAATCGACGCCCTGACCTAGAGCGGTTTTGATCCAGATACACCCATCCGTCATTCTTGCGAAAACGGGAATCCAGTTGTTTCCCCGGGCGTTTTTCAATGGACTGGACCCCCACTTTCGTGGAGGTGACGGTTCAATTTGAACAGGTATCGCTATCGATGCGCCGGGGCTATCCGCCGCTGGGGGCGAAGACTTCGACCGGCTCGCTCAGCCCGCGCAGGGCATGGGCGCCGAGCGGCTCCGTCGGCACCTCGCACAGTCGCGCGAAATCCGCCGAGAGGAGGGGTGCGCGACCCAGTTCCTTCGTCAGCGCCTCAAGCCGGAAGGCGAGATTGACCGCCGGGCCGATGACCGTGAAATCCAGCCGGTCCGCAGTGCCGATATTGCCGTAGACGACCTCGCCCGCGTGCAATGCCGTGCCGAAGCGCAGCTCGGACAAGCCCGTCGCGGCGCGCCGGCGGTTGAGGGCATGGACATTGGCCCGGGCTTCGTCCACCGCCGCCAAAGCGGCCTGTGCCGAAGCGGTCGCGCAATCGTCGTCGATCCGGAAAATGGCCAGGAAGCCGTCGCCGATGAACTTCAGAATCTCTCCCCCGCGCGCGGTGATCGGCCCGCCCGCGGCGTCGAAGAAATCGTTCAGGGCCTCGATCACCTCCCCCGACTCGCGCGTGTCGGAATAGGGGGTGAAGTCGCGCAGGTCGCAGGCCATGACGATCGCGCGCAGGGCCTCGCCTTCGCCGCGCGTGATGGTGCCCTCCAACACCCGGCCGCCGGGGTCGCGGCCCAGATAGGTGTCGAGCAGGGCACCGGCGGTGCGCCGGGTCGATTGGGTTTCCAGAATGGTCGAAAGGATCGGAACGATGTCCGAGAGCAGCGCGATCTCGTCCTCGCTGAACCCGCCGGGCCGGTCGGTCGCCCAGCTCACCGAGTTGTTGCGCCCGGCGCCGAATTCGACGGGGAAGACGATGTAGTCGCTGAGTCCGCTCTCGCGCAGATCGGCCAGGATGCCGAATTCGGTCAGGTCGGCCGGCGGCTCGAGCGAACGGCGGATCACCAAACCCTGCTCGAAGACTGCCCGCAGCGGACTGTTGAGGTATTGCGGCGAGGTCGCGATGCCGTGCTCTAGCCCGACCTCGCGGACCTCGGCCTGGCCGTGCCGCCATTCGTAGCCATAGGAAAAGACCTGCGGATGAAGCGTTCGGATGGCGACGCGGACCCACGCGATCGCCAGTCCCTGGTCGACCAAGTGGTCGCACAGGATCTGCAACAGATCGCGCGTCTTCGAAATGCGCCGGCCTTCGACCGCGAGCCAGCGGATGGCGGGCTCGGCGCACCAGCGCGGCGGCGCTGGCGCGAGGTCGCCGCGCGCGGCGGCCGCCGGTTCGGCAAGCAGTCCATCGGCCATGGTCGGTTCCCGGCAAGGTTCGGAATACCGAATCATATGGGTGCGGCGCGGCGGACCAGCAACCCGCGATTGCCCGTGCCGCTCTTGATCTCG
This sequence comes from Rhodospirillaceae bacterium, assembly GCA_018699755.1. Taxonomy (GTDB): domain Bacteria; phylum Pseudomonadota; class Alphaproteobacteria; order CADEGL01; family CADEGL01; genus JABIRQ01. The sequence continues at coordinate 4,503 of JABIRQ010000233.1, forward strand.
GGCGGCGCAAAAAGCATGTAAGGGCGCGGCCCGGCCAATGCGGTCGGCGGCGAGCGACGAGAAAGGTTGTCCGAGATGTTCATCCAGACCGAAGAAACGCCGAATCCGGCGACCTTGAAATTCGTGCCCGGGGTGGGTGTGATGGCGGCCGGCACGATCGATTTCGCCGATGCGGAGGCTGCGGCCCAATCGCCCCTGGCCGAACGGCTGTTCGCCGTCGAGGGCGTGACGCGGGTCTTTTTCGGCTCCGACTTCATCACGGTGACCAAGGCCGACGGTCTCGACTGGCATGTCATGAAGCCCGCCATTCTGGGCGTGATCATGGAGCATTTCACCACCGGCCGGCCGATCCTGAACGAGACGGCGGCCGCGGCCTTCGCGCCGCAGGCCGGGGGCGGTGCGGCGGCCGACGGCGACGACGACGAGGTCGTGGTCCAGATCAAGGACCTGCTCGACACGCGGGTGCGCCCCGCGGTCGCCATGGACGGCGGCGATATCGTCTTCCACGGCTTCGAGGAAGGCGTCGTCTATCTCCACATGCAGGGCGCCTGCGCCGGCTGCCCGAGTTCGACCGCCACCCTGAAGTCGGGGATCGAGAACCTTCTGCGCCATTACGTGCCGGAGGTCGTCGAGGTCCGCGCCGTCTAGGGGCGGCGCGTCCGGCGGCATCGAGCGACATGGCGTACCGGACGGGGAAGCGGGCATCGTGATCGTGCTGGGACTCGATTCGGCAACGGCCGCCTGTTCGGCCGCGCTGTGGCGGGACGGGCGCATCCTGGCCCGCCGCTTTCGGGACATGGATCGCGGCCAGGCCGAAGCCTTGGTGCCCATGGCCCGGGATGTCGTCGCCGAGGCGGGACTCGAATTCACCGCCCTCGACCGGGTCGGGGTTACGGTCGGTCCGGGCGCTTTTACCGGCCTGCGCATCGGCCTCGCCGCGGCGCGGGGCATCGCCCTCGCCTCCGGCGCCGAGTTGATCGGCGTCACCAGCCTGGCTGCCGTGGCCGCCGCCGCCTTTTCGGAGGAGGAAGGAGGCGGGGCCGCTGGGCCGCTGCTGGTCGCGCTCGAAACCAAGCGCGCCGATCTCTATGTCCAGCTCTTTGCCGATGACGAAACGCCGATGACATGCAAAGCACACACAGAAGGGAGAAACGTGCA
>JABIRQ010000373.1 GCA_018699755.1 Rhodospirillaceae bacterium
ATCGGCGGGCGAACGTCAATCCGCTGTTGTCTCTCGCCCCCCGCCCGAATTGCCCGCCCAGGCCCCGCGCGGCGGCGGCGACGCCGATGTCGCGGCCCTTCTCGACAAGGTCGACGCCCGCCTGACCGCAATGCGCGAGGAGATGCAGGACCTGAAGGACCTGGTGGCCCGCGGCGAAGACGTGCAACGGCAGGAAAACGCCCGTTTCCGGGCCGTGCTCGGCGCGCTGGTCGATCTGATCGAGGTCCAGGACCAGAACCGCCGACTGGCGATGATCGACCTCGAGAAACGCGAGGCGCAAAATCACCAGCGGGAAATGATGGCGATTCAGGAATTGCTCGGCTTTCACCGACGCAGAAGCTGATCCCCGTCCCAATCCGGCGGAAAAGACGGCCGGACGGGAAAAGCGTTCAGGCCATTGGCGTCAGAGCCACTGCCTTCATGCCGCGCTAGTCGGATTCGGTCTAGAAATCGACCTTCTGTCCTTCCGTCAGCCCGGTCATGCCGGATCGCTCGACGCCGGTGATATGCACGAAGACATCATCGCCGCCGGTATCGGGAACGATGAAGCCATAGCCCTTCTGGGTGTTGAACCATTTGACGGTGCCGGTCGCCATGGGAGGGTACTCCCCGAACCTCGTGATCGAACGCGCGGCGGGGAATTCCGCTATTCGTCGATGCAGGCGATCGCTTCGATCTCGACCAGCATTTCGGGTTCCGCCAGGCGCGCCTCGACCGTCGTGCGCGCCGGCGGTGTTTTGTCCCCGAAGACCGCCTGAAATTCCGCGTTCATGGCCGCGAAATACCGCATGTCGGAGAGATAAACGTTGCACTTGAGCACGTCGTCGGGCCCTGCGCCGCCTTCGGCCAGGATGGCCAGCACGTTCTTGAGGGTCTGGCGGGTCTGGGCGCCGACATCGCCCAAACCGACCAGTTCCTTGCGCTCGTTGAACGCCACCTGTCCGGCCGTATAGACGAGGCGGCCGGCTTTCGTCCCCGGCGAATAGGGATAGTCGGGGCTGGGAAAGAAGCTGAGGCTGGCGGGCTTGAGAACGGTCTTCGGCATGGTTTTTCCTCAATAGCTGGGCGTCGTCTGCGGCGATGCTATCCTGCCCCAAACGCGGCGTCTCGTCTCCGCCAATATGAAAGCGAATCGAACCTATGACACAGCGGTTCAAAGGCGAATTCACCCAGCAGGAGCCGATCGCCAAAGAAGGCATCGAGCGCGCCCTTGCGGTTCTTCGGACAGGCCGGTTGCACCGCTACAACCTGGCGCCGAGAGAAATCTCGGAAAGCGCGTTGTTGGAGCAGGAATTCGCGGCCTATACCGGCGCGCGCTATTGCCTCGCCGTCACCTCCGGCGGCTACGCCATGACGACCGTGCTGCGGGCGCTCGGCCTGCGGCCGGGCGAAACCGTGCTGACCAACGCCTTCACCCTGTCGCCGGTGCCGGGCGCCATTGCCGCCGCCGGCGGGCGTCCGGTGCTGGTCGAAACGACCGAAGATCTGCTGATCGACCTCGACGACCTCGAGCGCAGGATGGCCGCACAGCCGTCGCGCATCCTGCTGCTGTCCCATATGCGCGGCCATATCGTCGACATGGACGCGATGACCGCCTGGTGCCGCGAGCGGTCCGTGATTTTGGTCGAGGATTGCGCGCACACAATGGGCGCGACCTGGAACGGCGTGAAATCCGGGCGCCATGGCCATGCGGCCTGCTATTCGACCCAGACCTACAAGCATATGAACAGTGGCGAAGGCGGGCTGATCGTTTCGGACGACGCCGATCTGATGGCCCGCGCGACGGTTCTTTCCGGGTCTTACATGCTCTACGGCCGGCATCTCGCCGGGCCGCCCGACGAGGTCTTCGCGCGGGTGCGGTTGGAGACCCCGAACTGCTCAGGCCGGATGGACGACCTGCGCGCGGCCATCCTTCGACCCCAGCTCGCCACGCTCGAAGAAAACTGCCGCCGGTGGAACGAGCGCTACGAAGCCGTGGCGCGGGAATTGGCCCAGGCCGCGGGGCTGAGACTGCCACACAGGTCGGCGGCGGAAGGGTTCGTCGCCAGTTCGATCCAATTCAATCTGCCCGCTTTCGATGCCGCCCAAATCGAGGAATTTCTGGCTCGCGCGCGCGAGCGCGGCGTCGAGCTGAAATGGTTCGGCGCCCCCGAACCCGCCGGCTATACCTCGCGGCATTCGAGTTGGGCCTATCTGGGCGAGCAGGATCTGCCCGACACCGACCGGGTCCTGACCACGCTTATCGACATGCGCCTGCCGCTGACCTTCTCGCTCGATGACTGCCGCACGGTGGGTGCGATCATCCGAGAGTGCGTCCACGACCAGGCAGTGGCGGGTTCGCAGCGCCAATAGAGGCCCTAGAGGCAAGAACGAGGGCGATTGGGGGAATCATGGCGATCACCTATCTGAAACGCGCGTTCAAGACCGCCGCGAGCGACGAAGGCGCGGTGCGCGAGACCGTCGAACGGATGCTGGCCGAGATCGAGGCGGACGGTGCGGATCGCGCCGTCGCCTACGCCCGGGACCTGGACGGCTGGCAGGGCGATATCGTGGTGTCGCCCGAGACCTTTGCCCGAGCGCGCGACCAGGTGCCTTCCGCTCTGCGCGACGACATCGCCTTCGCCCATGACAACGTGCGCCGGTTCGCCGAGGCGCAGCGCCAAGCGATCCGGGACATGGAAATCGAGGTCGTGCCCGGCCTCCACGCCGGCCACCGCAACATTCCACTGCAAACGGCCGGCTGCTATGTGCCGGGAGGCCGCTACGCCCATATCGCCTCGGCGATCATGAGCGTCACGACGGCGCGGGTCGCAGGCGTGGAAACCGTCGTCGCCTGCGCTCCGCCCCGCGGGGAGGAGGGCATCCACCCCGCGACCCTCTTCGCGCTGGAGCTGTGCGGCGCCGATATCGTGCTCAACCTCGGCGGTGTCCAGGGCGTGGCCGCCTTGGCATTCGGCCTGTTCGGGAATCCCTCGGCCGATATTCTGGTCGGCCCCGGCAATCAATACGTGGCCGAGGCCAAACGCGCCCTGTTCGGGCGCGTGGCGATCGACATGTTCGCCGGTCCGACGGAAAGCTGCGTCATCGCCGATCGCACCGCCGACCCCGAGATCGTGGCCTGCGATCTCGTCGGCCAGGCCGAGCACGGCTACAACTCCCCAGTCTGGCTGATCGCCCTCGACCGGGACCTCGCCGAAGCGGTGATCGCCCTGGTTCCCGAGATGGCGGAGAGCCTGCCGGAGCCGAACCGGACCAGCGCCGTCGAGGCGTGGCGCGATTACGCAGAAGTGACCGTCGCGGACAGCCGCGAAGCCGCCGTGGAAATGGCCGATCGTTACGTGCCCGAGCATCTTCAGGTGCAATGCGCCGATTTGGACTGGTGGCTGGCAAATCTGCGCGAATACGGTTCGTTGTTTCTCGGCGCCGAAACGACGGTCGCCTTCGGCGACAAGGTCTCCGGGCCCAACCATATTCTGCCGACCAAGGGGGCGGCGCGGCACACGGGCGGCCTCTCGGTCGGCAAATTTCTCAAGACGCTCACCTGGCAGCGGATGACGCGCGAGGCGAATCGCGAGATCGGCCCGGCCTGCGCCCGCATTTCCCGGCTCGAAGGCATGGAAGGGCACGCCCGCTCGGCCGATATCCGGTTGGACAAGTGGTATGGCGGCGAAGATTTCGATCTCTCCCCGGAAGCACCCGGGATCGACGCAGAAGGCGACTAGTCCGCCAGCACGGATTGCAGGACGACCTCGGTCATGCTGCCGGCCCGCTCATGGAAGCTGCCGTCGCCGGCCCGCGCCATTTCCTCGAAGAATTCCTTGTCGCCCCGGCCCCAGCGGTAATAGGCGGCCGTGGCCACGAACAGGACCGACAGGCTGCGATCGGGCGCGCCAGTCACGAAGCGGCGGATCAGGGACAGGGTCGCGCCCTGCTCGGCGGGGTGGGCGGCCGCATCGCCCATCACAATCAGCACCTGTTTGGCCCCTGGGCGGAAGGGCAGGGCCACGGCTTCCTGCAGGCCGGCATAGACCGCCTCGGTGACGCTGGTGCCGCCGGAGCGCGGTGGGCCGAGGGACCGGGCGAAGTCGAGAATTCGGTCCAGCCCGGTACCCGTAGGCGTCAGACCGATCTTGCGCGTGGCCCAAGGCCCGACATCGTAGTCGCGATAGGCCACGATGCCGATGCGCAGGGAAGGGACGAGACGCTCCAGGATCCGCGTCAGGCCCTGCATCGACGCGCTCAATTCATCCAGGGCATTGGTCATGCTGGCCGTCGAATCGACGACGAAGACGAGGTCGAGCGCCTCGATCACCTGTTTCGAAGCCTGGGTTTCGAGTTTTTCGGCCTCGCGCTTCGCCTGCTCGGCCGTATCGACCTCGGCCTCGGCGTCCTGCTGCAGCTTGGCCGTCCGGGCGGCGAGTCCGGCGAGCCGCGCGCTCAGCCGATCGGCCTCTTCGCGCGCTTCTTCGGCTTTTTCCAGGTCTTGCGTCGCTTCGGCGCGTGCGGCCTCAGCCTGCTGGAGCAGTTGCTCGGCGGCGGCCTTGGTCTGCTCGGTCTCGGCCGTCATGTCGAAGGTCTTGAGGTAGTAGGGCAGCAGGATGACCGCGATCAAGACGAAAACGCCCGTCGCCGTGGCGACCACGTCGAGGGCCGACATGGTGAGGAAGGAAACGCTGCGGTCGGGCCGTTTCACGGCCGCCTAGCCCTCCAGACGTTCGACCCTGAGGGCCACGCCGCCCGCGACGACCGCGCTGCCGTCGGAAATCGCCGCTGCCTCGTAGGGGGCGAGGCGCCGGTCGTCCACGATGGTGCCGTTCAGGGAGTTGAGATCCTCGACATAGACCGAATCGCCGCCCGCCGAGAGGCGGAAATGGCGAGCCGAGATCGTCGGATGACCGATCACCAGATCGCATAGCGCCGGATGGCGCCCGACCGCGATGCCGGGATGGGCCCGCCGCAGCAGGGTGTCGCCGACCAGCAGGGTCACGGGATTGCCCTCCGCGTCATGGCCGAACAGGCGCCAGCCCGCTTCGAGGGCGCCGGAGGCCGGGGCTTGGGTCTCGCTCATCGCAATTTGCCGCTCGGTTCAAGGATGGACAGCATCACGCTTTCGACCATGCGCCCGCGATGGGCCATGAAATCGCC
>JABIRQ010000042.1 GCA_018699755.1 Rhodospirillaceae bacterium
CCTATCTGGCACGGATCGGTGCGGCCGACAGCCTGACGGGTCCGGCCGAGCCGCGCTTTCCCTTCCTCGACCTGCGCAGCGGCGACCGCTGGGAAGTCCACCCCAATCCCGGCCGCCTGCCCTGGTGGATCGCCACGCCCTCGCGCCGGGTGCCGGGTTCGCGCGTCCGCGACTATCTGCGCGCCCTGGCCCTGCGAAAGGCCGGGCCGGAGGCCACCGTGACCGACGTGATGGGCGCGGCCGGGCCGGCCTTCGAGCGGTTCTGGGAGCCCCTGGCCGTCGCCGTCCTCAACACCGCCGCCGACGAGGCCGCGGCCCGCCTGCTCTGGCCCGTGATGGAAGAGATCTTCGGCCAAGGCGGGTCGGCCTGCCGCCCCCTGATCGCGCGCGAGGGGTTGAGCGAAAGCTTCGTCGACCCCGCGCTGGCCTGGCTGGCCTCGCGCGACTGCCCCGTGCGCTTCAATCGCCGCCTCCGCGCGGTCGAGAGCGAGGGCGGCCGCGTCGCAACGCTGCGGTTCGGAGAAGACGACGTGCGGCCCGGGCCGGAAGATAAAATCGTCCTCGCCCTGCCCGCCCCTGTGCTGGCCGGCCTGCTGCCCGAGGTCACGACCCCCGACGAGTACCGGGCCATCGTCAACGCCCATTTCGTGCTGCCCGGCCCCCCGGCGGGCGATTTGGTTTTCCTGGGCCTGATCGGTGGCACGGCGCAATGGCTGTTCGTGCGCGGCGAGATCGCCTCGGTGACGGTCAGCGCGGCCGACGCCCTGGCCGAGCAACCGAACGACGCGGTCGCCGCGGCGATCTGGCCGGAGGTCGCCCGCGCCCTCGGCCGCGACGGCGAAGCCATGCCACCGGTGCGCATCATCAAGGAGAAGCGCGCGACCTTCGCCCAGACCCCGGCCCAAGTCCGCCGCCGCCCGCCGCCGTGCACGGCCATGCACAATCTGGTCCTGGCCGGGGATTGGACCGACACGGGCCTGCCCGCGACCATCGAAGGCGCCATCCGCTCGGGCCAAAAGGCCGCCGAGATCCTCCTTACCTCCTGACGCGAAGGAAGCGCCCGAAACGGCTTGACGGATCGGTTCGAGTCTTTTACTTAACCAATAGGTTATATATTGCATGGATTCGCCGAATGCCCGCGACCGACTCCCTGAGCGCCACCTTCTCCGCCCTGGCGGACCCCACCCGGCGGGCGATCCTGGCCCGCCTCGCAACCGGCGAAGCGACCGTGACGGAATTGGCCGAGCCCTTCGAAATCAGCATGCCCGCCGTCTCCAAGCACTTGAAGGTGCTCGAACACGCGGGCCTCGTCAGTCGGGGGCGAGAAGCACAATGGCGGCCGCGCCGGCTGGAGGCCGCGCCCCTGAAGGACGCGCAGGAATGGCTCGACCGCTACCAGCGGTTCTGGAACGACCAACTCGATCGCCTGACCGCCTTTCTCGAAGAGGAGAAATGATGCCCGCCGCACCGAGCCTGACGATAGAGCGCCGAATCGCCGCCAAGCCGGAGGCGGTGTTCCGCGCCTGGACCGAACCGAAGGAGATCATGCGCTGGTTCGGCCCGGAAGGAACCGAGCCGATCGTCGCCGAGACCGATCCGCGGATCGGTGGACGCTACCGCATCGTCTTTCGCGGACCGGACGGTGAAGAACATGACGTCAGCGGCATCTACCGCGAATTCTCACCTCCCGACCGCCTGGTCTTCACCTGGGCCTGGCGCACCACGCCGGAGCGCGAATCGCTGGTCACCGTCGCCCTCGCGCCGGACGGCGAGGGCACCAAGCTGACCTTGACCCACGAACGTTTCGCGGACGAAGAGGCGCGCGACCACCACCGCGTCGGTTGGGAGAGTTCGCTCGATATCCTCGCCCGCACCTACGCCTCGGCCTGACGCATCCCTCTTTCTCGGAGACGACGATGAAACTCTATGGATTTCCACCCTCGCCCAACACTTGGAAGGTCCGCGCTCTCGCGGCGCATCTGGATATTCCCCTCGAGTTCGAGATGGTCGACCTGACCCAGGGCGATCAGCGCACGCCCGGCTTCCTGGCCCTGAACCCGGCCGGCCGCACGCCGGTCCTGGTCGACGGGGATTTCGCGCTGTGGGAATCGGAGGCGATCCTGCAATACCTCGCCGGCCTCCGCCCGACACCTCTCTGGCCCGAAAATGCGCAAATGCGCGCCGATATCATGCGCTGGCAAAGTTGGCGGCTGGCCCATTGGGGCAAGGACGCCTGCGAACCGCTGGTCTTCGAGCGGGTGGTCAAGCGGTTCATGGATCTCGGGCTGCCCGACGAAGCGGCCGTTGCGACCGCGATGGCGGCGTTCGAGCGTGAAGCCACGGTGCTGGACGGCCATCTTGCGACGAGGCCGTTTCTCGTCGGCGACGGTCCGACCATCGCCGAATTCTCGGTCGCCTCGATGCTGTTCATGGCCGAGATGGCCGATCTGCCCCTGGCCCCCTATCCGAACATTCGGGCCTGGTTCGCCCGGGCGGCCGCACTGCCAGGCTGGGCCGAAACCGCCCCACCCGCCGCCGAAGCAGCCTAGGCGAAGGAAACCCGGTCATGGCATCGCACAAAATCGTCGGCCGCGAGGAATGGCTCGCCGCGCGCAAGGCTCTTCTGGCCGAGGAAAAAGAGCTGAGTCGCCGCCGCGACCGCTTGAGCGAGGCACGGCAAGCCCTGCCCTGGGTCGCAGTCGAGAAGCCCTACCGTTTCGAGGGGCCGGACGGGGAGGAAAGCCTGGCGGGTCTGTTCGGTGGGAACAGCCAGCTTGTCGTCTATCACTTCATGTTCGGGCCAGGATGGAAGGAAGGGTGCAGCGGCTGCTCCTTCCTCTCCGACCACATTGACGGTGCGAACCTGCACCTGGCCCATCACGACGTCTCGCTCGTCGCTGTCTCGCGGGCGCCCTTGGCCGAATTCCTGCCGTTCAAGAAGCGCATGGGCTGGCGCTTCAAATGGGTCTCCTCCCACGGCGGCGACTTCAACCACGACTACGGCGTGTCCTTCACCGCCGATGACGTGGAGAAGGGCGCGACGTACAACTATGCGGCTAGCAAGCCGCACGCGGAGGGCGAGCTGCCCGGCCTCAGCGTCTTCGCCAAGGACGACTCGGGCCAAGTCTTTCATACCTATTCGACCTATGCCCGCGGCTTGGACATTCTGATCGGCGCCCACAACTATCTCGATCTCACTCCGAAAGGCCGCGACGAAGCCTCGACAATGGATTGGATTCGCCACCACGACCGTTACGGCACGTGATTTCGGCCGGGCGGCCCGACGCGGCGCGGCTGGACAGCCCTTCGGGTCGCGACTAGGTTCCCCGGTCGAATCCTGGGAACGGCCCGCGATGAACGACCTTGGTCAGGCGAAAGGGAATTCCGCCGCGACGGACATGTCCGCGCTCGCGCCCATCGCGCTGGTCGAGGAGGTCGTCGAGCCGATCATCCGCGAGGCGCGCGACGCCCTGCTGGCCGAACAGCGCGAGGATGGCCATTGGCTGTTCGAGCTGGAAGCGGACGCGACCATTCCGGCCGAATACATCCTGCTGCAGCACTTCCTGGGCGAGATCGACGACGCGCAGCAAAGCAGGATCGCCACCTACTTGCGCGACATTCAGGGCGCCCATGGCGGCTGGCCCCTGTTCCATGAGGGCGATTTCAACATCAGCGCCAGCGTCAAGGCGTATTACGCCTTGAAACTGGCCGGGGACGATCCCGACGCCCCGCACATGGCGCGCGCGCGGCAAGCGATCCTGGATGCCGGCGGCGCGACGCGAGCCAATGTCTTCACCCGCATCACCCTCGCCCTGTTCGGCCAGGTGCCCTGGCGGGCGGTTCCGGTCATGCCGATCGAGGTGATGATCCTGCCCAGGTGGTTCTTCTTCCACATGAGCAAGGTGGCTTATTGGTCGCGCACGGTGATCGCGCCGCTGCTGATCCTGATGGACCGCAAGCCCCAGGCCGCCAATCCGCGCGATGTCGATATCCGCGAGCTGTTTGCCATGCCGCCGGAAGACGAACGCAACTACATGATCAACCCGACGGGCACCCGGCTGGGCGACCTGTTCATCCAGCTCGACAAAGTGCTGCGACTGGTCGACCCGTATTTCCCCAAGGGCCCGCGCAGGCGCGCCGAGAAGGCCGCCCTGGATTTCATCCACGAACGCCTCAACGGCGAAGACGGGCTTGGCGGCATCTTTCCAGCGATGGCCAATGCGGTGATGGCCTTTCACATCCTGGGCTACCCCGCGGACCATCCGGACCTGGTCATCGCCAAGGAGTCGGTGCGCCGGCTGCTGACCTTCGAGGACACGCCGATCGGCGAGGCGCCCAACGCCGGCATCCCCCGGCCCTATTGCCAGCCCTGCCTGTCGCCAATCTGGGATACCAGCCTGGCGACCCATGCCCTGCTCGAAGCCGGCGAGTGCGACGACGCCGTGGCCAGGGCCAACCGTTGGATGGTCGAGCGCCAGATCCTGGATGTCGAAGGCGACTGGGCGATTCTGCGCCCCGACCTGCGCCCCGGCGGCTGGGCCTTCCAATACCGCAACGACCACTATCCCGATGTCGACGACACCGCCGTCGTCGCCATGGCCTTGGACCGGGCCGGCGAACCGAGCCAGGCCGAGAGCCTGTCCCGCGCGGTCGAATGGATCATCGGCATGCAGAGCAAGAACGGCGGCTGGGGCGCGTTCGACGCCGACAACACCCAGTACATCCTGAACAGCATCCCCTTCGCCGATCACGGCGCCCTGCTCGACCCGCCGACCGCCGATGTCAGCGCACGCTGTCTGAGCATGCTGGCCCAGACCGGCTATGGCCGCGATCACCAGGCCGTGCAACGGGCGCTCCGGTATCTCCGCGACGAGCAGGAGGCCGACGGTTCGTGGTTCGGCCGTTGGGGCACGAACTATGTCTACGGCACTTGGTCCGTGCTTTGCGCGCTGAATGCGGTGCGCGAGGACATGAACCAGCCCTATATCCGCAAGGCCGTGGACTGGTTGAAGGCCCGTCAGCGCGACGGCGGCGGTTGGGGCGAGGACGGCGCCAGCTATTGGGAAGAGACGCGGGACGCCTGCAAGGACAGCACGCCGAGCCAGACGGCCTGGGCGGTGCTGGGCCTGATGGCGGCGGGCGAGGTCGAGAGCCCTGAGGTCCGGCGCGGCATCGAATATCTCGCCCGTCATCCGCGCGAGGGCGCGAAATGGGACGAGAGCCTGTTCAACGCGGTCGGCTTCCCGCGTATCTTCTACATCACCTATCACGGCTACAGCCGATACTTCCCGCTCTGGGCCCTGGCCCGCTACCGCAACCTGATGCGCGGCAACACGCGCAAGGTTGCCCACGGCATGTGAGCGCCACGGAACCGCAGGAGAACGTGACCAAGCGGCTGGGCGTCCTGGTCGGGCTGGTCTCGGAGGCGCGGGCTCTGGAACGGGCCAGCCGCAACCAATCGCACGACGAAGGACCCTTGATCCGCGTCTGCGGCGGCCGGCCCGCCATCGCGCGGCGCATGGCGGAGGAGCTGGTCCGGGTGCCGAACATCGCGGGCCTGGTCAGCTTCGGTATCGCCGGCGCCCTCGACCCCGCGCTGCCGGTCGGAGCCCTGGTCTTGCCGGATTCCGTGCGCGACGCCGAAGGACGCGACCATTCGGTCCACATGGAATGGCGCGACCGGCTCGCCGCCGTTCTACCCGAGGCGATCGCCGGGGGCCGGGCCTATGGCAGCGAGACCATGATCGCCGATGTCGCGGGCAAGGCCGCGCTGCATCGCTCCGCCGAGGCCCTCATCGTCGATATGGAAAGCCATATCCTGGGCGAAGCGGCGCGCGCGGCCGGCCTGCCTTTTCTGATCGTGCGGGCCGTATCGGATCATGCGCGGCGGGATCTGCCACCGACCGCCTTTCACGGAACCGCGCCCGACGGGTCGATCCGCCACGGCGCGGTGGTCGCGCGCCTGATGACGCGGCCGCAGGATCTACCCGGATTGGTCGCCTTGGGGATGGGCAGCGCGCGGGCCCACCGCGCGCTGGGCCGGGCGGCGCTACTCGGCGGCCGCCTTCTCGCGCTTGTCGTGTAGCCGGCGCAGGAAGCCCGAGACGTTCTCGTCGTAGTTCCACTCGGCCTTGCGCGCGCCGTCGAGTTCGATCTCCGGCGCCATCGGCCCCTTGGTGCGGATGCCTTTCAGCGCGACCTTGAGGGCGCGCAGAGGGTGATTGGCGCTCTCGGCAACGGCGGTCGGCTCATAGCCGCAATGGGCCATGCAGTTCGAGCATTTCTCGTAATTGCCGGTGCCGTAGGAATCCCAATCCGTCGTCTCCATCAGCTCCTTGAAGCTGGAGACATAGCCTTCGCCGAGCAGATAGCAGGGCTTCTGCCAGCCGAAAACGTTGCGCGTCGGCATGCCCCAGGGGCTGCACATATAGCTCTGGTTGCCGGCCAGGAAATCGAGATAGAGCGAGGAGTGGTTCAAGGTCCACTTCTTGCCCTTGGTGCGGCGGGCGAAAACGTCGCGGAACAGGGTCTTGGTCTTTTGCCGGCCGAGGAAATGCTGTTGGTCGGGCGCGCGTTCATAGGCGTAGCCGGGCGAAATCGTGACGCCGACGCCGATATCCCGGGCGAAATCGAGATACTCGACGATCTCGTCCGCCGAGGTGCCGTCGAAGATGGTCGCGTTGACGTTGACCCGGAAGCCCGCATCCCTCGTCGCCTGGATCGCGCGGACCGCACGGTCGAACACGCCGTCCTGATCCACCGCCTTGTCGTGCTGCTCCTTCATGCCGTCGAGATGGACCGAGAAGAAGAGATAGGGCGACGGCTCGAACAGGTGGAGCTTCTTCTCGAGCAGCAGGGCGTTGGTGCAGAGCGAGACGAATTTCTTGCGCGCGGTGATGCCTGCGACGATCTCGCCGA